>CAZMIS010000170.1:0-8756 GCA_964566325.1 uncultured Anaerolineales bacterium | reverse complement strand
GATGGCGCGTCCGAGACTGCCTCCGGCGGCGGCGTCTACTACGGCGGCGTTGCCGCGCGGCGGCTGGGGGCCGCGGTTGCGGTGGGCACGCAACTGCGCGAAGAGGACTTCGGCCGGCTTGAGGAGATGCGCCGTGAGGGCATCACGGTCTACCCGGCTCCGGCGGCAGAAACCTCGGGCATCGCCAATTACTACAGCTCGGCGGACATGGAACGGCGGACCTGCGTGCCGATCGGGTTTGCAGGTGCGATCAGGCCGGAGGACCTGCCGATCGATTGGGCCCACGCGCCCGGTTCGGCCGATGACACGGGCATCACGGCGGCCGTGTACGCGATCTCGCCTATCATGGCGGGAGAGGTCACGCTGCCACTGCTGGCCCGACTGGCGCAGCGCGGCCCCGTAGCGATGGATGTGCAGGGGTTCGTGCGCGTGCGGGTGGGCGACGAGCTCCTGTTCCGCGTGTCTCCGCAACTCGATGAGGCCCTGCAGCACGTGACGTACCTGAAGGTGGACCGTGCGGAGGCAGAGGCGCTCACGGGCGAAACGGACCTCGCTCGGGCTGCACGGGTGCTGGCCCAGCGAGGCCCGCGGGAGATCGTCCTCACCGAGTCGGGGGGCGTGACCGTGCTGGCGGAAGGCCAGCTTCATCGGGCGCCATTCCGGCCGCGTTCCCTCGCCGGCCGCACCGGGCGGGGCGATACGTGTTTTGCCACCTACCTGACCGTGCGCCTGTCCCGATCGCCGGCCGAAGCCTGCCGGTGGGCCGGCGCGGTGACCACCCTGAAGCAGGAGATACCGGGACCCTGGCAAGGATCACCTGCCGACGTGGAGCGGTACCTGGCGGCGATGGCCTAGTTGGTCAACGCGCCACATGCAAGGAAGATGGGTCGCCACATGACCTTAACAGGCGAGTCGGAACTCCCCGTCGATCTGGAGGGCGGCCTTCGGCTGCGCAGATCGACCCGCCAGGATGCCGGGCCGCTGGCGGAATTCAATGGGTGGATCCATCGCGACGAGGGCGTCACAGCGCCGGATGACACCGTGGCGGAGTGGACGCGCGAGCTTCTCAGCGGCAGCCACCCGACCTTCGCTCCTGACGACTTCACGATCGTGGAAGAGACAAGCACCGGGCGCATCGTCTCCTGCTTGAACCTCATCTCCCAGACGTGGACGTTCGCCGGCATTCCGTTCGGGGTCGGCCGGATCGAGCTGGTCGGCACTGCGCCCGAATACCGGCGCCGCGGCCTGATCCGCACCCAGTTCGAGGTCGTGCATCGCTGGAGCGCGGCGCGCGGGGAGCTGGTCCAGGCGATCACGGGCATCCCCTTCTATTACCGGCAGTTCGGCTACGAGATGACCGTGGATCTCGGCGGCGGCCGCGTCTGCTACCCGCAGAGCCTCCCTAACCTGAAGCCGGGGCAGAAGGAGCCATTTGCGCTGCGCACAGTCGACGAGAGCGACCTGGATTTCGCGATGGCGATGGATTCAGTCATGGCGGGGAGATCGCTGGTCTATGGTCTGAGGGACCGTGATTTCTGGCGCTACGAGTTGTTCGGCCGGCCTGCGGGAAGCGCCTATCGCGGCGAGTGGCGCATTATTCAGACACCGGCGGGCGAGCGGGCCGGACTGATCGGTTACAGCGCTCATCCGTGGGGCCCGAACCGGCTGGGCGTCTGGTGGGTGGAACTCGCGCCCGGCTATTCGTACGTGGAAGCGTCGGCCAGCATCCTGCGCGGCCTGCGGGCCGAGGCAGAGACGATCCTGTTTGCGCAGGGGAGGCGGGTGGGCGACCTTTACTTCCAGCTGGGCGAGTCGCATCCACTGTACGAAGCCAACCATGACCGGTTGGCGTTCGTCCGACCCGCTTACGCGTGGTATCTGCGTGTGGCGGACCTGCCAGGGTTCGTCCGCACCGTCGCACCTGCGTTGGAGCAGCGCCTTGGGCATTCCCACGCTGCAGGCCACACGGGCGAACTGAAGCTCAACTTCTACCGGTCGGGCCTCCGGCTGGCCCTCGAGCGCGGCCGCCTGGCAGCGATCGAAGGGTGGACCCCGTCTCTCGCGGAGGAGGGTGACGCGGCATTTCCGGGCCTGACGTTCCTGCAGCTGTTGTTCGGGTACAGGACGTTGGACCAGCTCGGCGATGCTTTCCCCGACATCTGGACGAAGAACGACGAGGCGCGGGGCCTCCTGACCGCGCTTTTTCCCCGGCTGCGATCGCGCTTCAGCCCGATCGGCTGATCCAGCCCCGGCGCGGCCTCAGCCGATCAGGGCCAGCAGGCCCAGCACGTAGCTGCGCGGCCCGAAGCCCGAGATCTGCCCCACGCAGACGGGCGCAATGACCGACAGGTGCCGGAACGCCTCGCGGCTGTGGATGTTGCTCAGATGGACTTCCACGCAGGGCAGACCGACGGCGGAGATCGCGTCGCGCAGGGCGTAGGAGTAGTGGGTGAGGGCGCCGGGATTGATCAGAATGCCCTGCGCCCACGTCCGCGCGGCGTGGATGGTGTCGATGAGTTCGCCCTCGTGATTCGACTGGCAAAACTGCAATTCGACCCCCCGCTCTCCCGCCTCGCGCGCCACCAGCGCGTTGATGTCTTCGAGCGTTGCCGTGCCGTAGATGCCCGGCTCGCGCGTGCCCAACAGGTTCAGATTCGGCCCGTGTAGCACCAGGATCCGTTGCATCCGTCCACCTCCTTCTCCGATCAGGCCCGTACTGCGGCCAATGCGTCACGGACTGCGTCCTCGGGCACGCCGTCGACCAGGGAGACCCGCCCGATCTCCTCGATGACGACGAAGCGGAGGCGCGTGCCGAGTCGTTTCTTGTCCGTTCCCATGGCGTGTAGCGCAGCGTCGGGGTCAAATGCGGCCGAGACCGGCAGCCCCAGTCGCCCCAGCACGTCTCGAAGCAGCTCCGCCATCCCTTTCGGACATAGCTGTAGCTGCTCGCTCAACGCGGCCGCCGCGACCATGCCGATCGAAACGGCTTCGCCGTGACGCATCGTGTAGTCAGATAGCAGCTCCAGTGAGTGGCCGAACGTGTGCCCGAGGTTGAGCACGGCGCGCTCGCCCATTTCGTGCGGATCCCGTTGGATGACGGCTACCTTCACCTTGATCGCGTCCGCGATCATCTCAGCAAGCGATCCCGGACCATCGCCGGCCAGCCGTTCGAAGAGCACGCGGTCGCCGATAACGCCGGCCTTGACAACCTCGGCCAGCCCTGCGCGAAACTCGGCAGGTGGCAGGGTCCCGAGCATGTTCGGATCGATGAGGACCAGCTCGGGCTGCTTGAACGCGCCGACGAGATTCTTGCCCTCCGGCAGGTCGACGGCGGTCTTGCCCCCCACGCTGGCATCGACCATCGCCAGCAGCGAGCTGGGAATCTGGACGAAAGGCACACCGCGCAGCCACGTCGCCGCGACGAAGCCGGCCAGATCTCCGACCACGCCGCCACCCAGGGCGATGATCGGCTCGTTGCGCGACGCCCGGGCCGCGGCCAGGCGGTGATAGAGGTCCGAGACGACGGCAAGCGTCTTGTGGGCCTCGCCGTCCGGGATCTCCAGCACGAACGGCGAGAAGCCGGCGCGCGCGAGTGCAGCGGTCAGCGTTTCGCCGTGGTGCGAGGCCACGCTGGGGTTCGTGATGACGGTGCAGCGGCCCGGCGCCAGACCGGTGCGTTTGATCCGGTCTCCGGCATCCGCCAGGAGGCCTTCCGCGACCAGGACGTCGTAGGCAGCACCTGGCAGGGTCACGGGGATGCGGAATGCGCCCTCCGGCAGGCCCGCGCTGATCGCCAGGACCCGGTCCGCCACGCGATCGGGCGCCAGTAGCGTGGTGTCGAGGTGATAGGGCAGGATCGCGTACGCGGACGCCCGCTCTGCAAGCAGTGCCTCGATGCGTTGTGCGACGGTCTCTCCTGCCGCAGGCGCGAGCATCGGGCGGCCGGGGGCCTCACCGAGCCGGTGCGCCAGCGCCTCGGGTGCGGCCTCGAGGCAGATCACCATCCCGCCTGCGCTCAACGCGGCGCGGTTGTGCGGGCTGAGCACCGCGCCGCCTCCCACCGCGACCACCAGCGCGCGAGGTGCTCGCAATTCCTCGCACGCGGCAGACTCGAGCGCACGAAACACAGCCTCGCCATCCTCCGCGAAGATCGCCGGGATGGACTTGCCGGCCTGCGCCGCGATCTGGTCGTCCAGATCGACGAACGGGCGGCCGAGGCGCTCTGCCACGATCTTTCCGACGACCGTCTTGCCCGTGCCCATGAATCCGGCCAGAATGATGTTCGGTTCACTCAAGTCAGCACCCTCCGGCGACCCTACGCCTCGTAGCCAAACCGCCACGGCTCGTTGTCCATCGGCAGGTCGTCGAGCCTGCCCGAGCGGAGCGCCGCGAAGCGCGGCGCCTGCTCCCCGATCGAATCCCCGCCCAGCTTCTCCATGAGCGCATCTGCGAGCACCCAGGCGGCCATGGCCTGGCCGATGACGACCGCGCGCGGGGCCGCGCAGAAGTCCGAGCGCTCGTACCGCGTCGGCGCGGGCTGGCCCGTGGCAAGGTCGACCGACATCAGGGGCGTGAGCGTGGTGCTGATGGGCTTCATCGCCACGCGAAGCACGATGGGTTCGCCCGTCGTGACGCCGCCCTCCAGGCCGCCCGCGCGGTTGGTGGACCGGACGAGATTGCCCGCGGCGCCGGCCGCGATCTCGTCGTGCACTTGCGTGCCGCGCAGCCTCGCGTTGGCGAACGCCGGGCCGATCTCGACCCCCTTGACCGCCTGGATGCTCAACATGGCCGCACCAAGGCTGGCATCCAGCCTGCGGTCGAAGTGCACGTAGCTCCCGAGGCCGGGCGGCGCATCGAGCACGACGATCTCGAAGACCCCGCCGAGCGTGTCCTTTTCCTGCATTGCCTGGCGGATGAGGCTGCGCATCCGGCCGGCGGCCTCTGGATCTGGGCAACGCACGTCGCTCTCCTCGGCCAGCCGGTAGCGCTCCGCGTAGGACAGGTCCTCGCGCAGCGCGGCCTCGACGTCGCCGATGCTGAGCACGTAACCGATCACTTCGATGCCGAAGCGGGCCAGGTAGGCCTGGCAGATGGCCCCGACCGCCACCCGCATCGTGGTCTCGCGCGCACTCGCGCGTTCCAGCGCCAGCCGGAGATCGCGGTAACCGTACTTGATCGCGCCGGTCAGGTCCGCGTGTCCCGGCCGCGGGACGGTCATCGGCGGCACGGCGCGCTCGGCCCACGAACGGTAATCGAGGTTGGGCACTTGGAGGGCGATCGGACCGCCGGAGGTTACTCCGCCCATCACACCCGCCGTGATGCGAACTGCATCCCGCTCGATGGCCATGCGGCCGCCCGCACCGAGAGACGTTTGGCGGCGGGCCAACTCTCGGTCGATCTGGGCCGGGCTGATGGGCAGCCCCGCGACCATGCCTTCGAGTATGGCGGTCAGGCGCGGGCCGTGGCTTTCGCCGGCAGTGAGATAACGTAAGCGCTGCATGGGATTCAATCCTCGATGGCCGCGCGCATGACGCCGATGGGGGCCTCCAGGCCGGTCCACTGCGCCAGCGCCAGCGCACCCTGATGTACGAGCATTCCTGTGCCGCCGATCGCCCGCGCGCCCTGCCGCGCGGCCAGAGACATCAGCGGGGTAACCTGAGTATACACCAGGTCGTACACGACCTGGCCAGGTCCAAACGGGACGTCAGGGTTCCACGGCATGGCATCATTTGGGTGCAGGCCGAGGCTGGTGGCGTTGATGACCAGGTCCGCGTCCGCGCTGCACGCCCGCAGGTCGCGGGGCAGGGCGTGCGCGGTGAGCCGTCCTGCCTCTGCCGGCAGTTGAGCGGCGATGGCTTCACATAAGGCGGAGGCCTTCGCCACCGAGCGAGCAGCGACCAGGACGTCTGCGCCGGTCTCTGCCAGGGCGTAGGCCACGCTGCGCGCGGCGCCGCCGGATCCCAGCAGTAGGGCGCGCCGGGGCGTCACGCCACTCTCCCGGAGGTCCGCAAGAAACCCGCGGCCGTCGGTCGTGTCGCCGTTTAGGGCGCCGTCCGCGAGGACCGTGATCGTGTTGACCGCACCTGCGGCCCGGGCGGCCGGCGTGAGAGCGTCCAGGTGGGCCATGACCGCCTGTTTATGCGGGATGGTCACGTTCGCGCCCCGGAATCCCAGCGCGGCCAGCCCGAGCACTGCGGCCCGGACGCGGTCGGGCGGCGCGGGCAGCGGCACGTAGGCCCAGTCCAGGCCCAGCGCGGCGAACGCGGCGTTGTGCATGGCCGGGCTCCGGCTGTGCGAGACGGGCCAACCTATGAGTCCGACGAGCTGCGTCGTTCCCGTGATGGCGTGTTCGGCCATGTTGCCAGTCACCTCCGGCGCGGGCCGGCGCCGGCTCACGTCGCGTCGACCCACGTGATGTCGGCGCCGAGCGCCTGCATCGTCTCGACGAAGCCCGGGAAGGAGTCACCGATGGCTTCGGCGCCCTTGACGGTCGTCATGCCGGACGCCACGAGTCCGGCGACTGCCAGCGCCATGGCGAGCCGGTGGTCGCGATGGCACGCCACCGTGGCGCCTTGGAGCCGGGTTGGGCCGTGGACGATCATGCCGTCGGGCAGCTCGTCGATGGCCGCCCCCATCTTCCGCAACTCGGCTGCCACGGTCGCGATTCGGTCGGATTCCTTGACGCGTAGTTCCGCAGCCTCGCGCACCACCGTGTCGCCCTCCGCCTGCGTGGCCAGCACCGCGAAGACGGGGAACTCGTCGATGGCGCGCACGACGATGTCGCCCGCGGCCTCGGTTGCGCGCAGGGCGGCGTTTCTCACCAGCACGTCCGCGATGGGCTCGTGCATCTCGCCTGGCAAGGCTGCGCCGGACAGGTCACTCGCCGACAGCTCGATGTCGCCCCCCATGCGCACGAGAAGGTCGTACAGCCCCGTGCGGGAGGGGTTGGCGCCGGTCCGGCGAAGGCGGATCGACGAGCCCGGCACGATGGCAGCTGCGACGAGCGGAAACGCGGCAGACGAGAAGTCGCCCGGAATCGTGAGCACGGGCAGCGCATCGGCCCCTGCCGGTGGGCGAAGGGTCTGGCCTCCCCGCAGGCCGACGTCTCGTCCTTGAGACGCCACCTCCACCCCGAACCAGCGCAGCATACGTTCGGTATGATCGCGGGAGGGGCCTGGCTCATGGAGGGTCGTCTCGCCCGTGGCGAACAGCGCGGCGAGCAGGATGGCGGACTTGACCTGCGCGCTGGCGACGGGCAGGGTGTAATCGATCCCGCGCAGGCCGCCGCCGCGAATCGTCAGGGGCGGCAGGCTGTCGCCGTGGCGGCCCAGCACGGTTGCTCCCATCAGGCGCAGCGGCGCGGCCACCCGGCCCATGGGGCGCCGGCGCAGGGGCTCCGTGCCGGTGAGCACGGTGGCGAAGGGCTGACCGGCCGCGATGCCGGCCAGCAGGCGCATGGTCGTGCCCGATCCGGCGCAGTGCAGCACGTCGTCAGGCTCGCGCAGACCACCACGGCCGGCCCCTTGGACGATCAGCACGTCGTCCTTCTCGTCGATCTCCGCGCCCAGCATGCGCATGCAGCGCAGGGTGGCAAGGCAGACTTCGGCGGGCACCCAGCCTTCGATGGCCGTCGTGCCTTCGGCCAGGGCCGCCAGCATCAGCGCGCGGTGGGTGATTGACTTATCCCCCGGGATCATGACTGTGCCCCGCAGCGGTCCCGATGGATGAATGACCAGGTCTCCCATGTCGCCCCCTGTAGGGGCGGCCCTGTGTGGCCGCCCTCAGTGGCCGGCCCTGTGTGGCCGCCCTCAAACGATCGATTCCCGATCAGAGCCGCAGATTCCTCCGACGACCCTGCACCGCGCTCAGCAGACCGTGCAGCCCGGCTTCATCACCGAGTTCCAGGGCTGTCGCCAGCGCATCCAGCTGCCGGCCATACCGGCTCAGCCAGTCGAGTATCGCCTGCCGATTGGTCATGACGATGTCGAGCATCATGTCGACCTCGCTGGCAGCCACCCGCGTTGTGTCTCGAAAGCCGGACGCAGCAAGGTCCCACGCGAGCGGGGAGCCGCCGTCCTCGACGGTGCTCACCAACGCGGCAGCTACCAGATAGGGAAGGTGGCTGATCGCTGCCACCGCGCGGTCGTGCGCCTCGGGCGAGAGCACGCGCACGGTGCTGCCCGCTGCCTCCGCCATCTCCCGCGCCACGTCCACCGCGGATGGCGATGTGCGCGTCAGAGGGCAGAGGACGAACGTCTTCCCCACATAGAGGTCCGCCTGCGCCGCAGCGAAACCGCCCACCTCCCTGCCGCACATGGGGTGGCCGCCCAGGGGCTGCAGGTGCGGCGGCAGACGGTCCATCCCGGCGCAGATCTCGCCCTTGGTGCTGCCCAGGTCGAGGATGATGCTGCCGGCTCCCGCGTGCTCGCCGACGGTGGCGAGCTGCGCCAGGATGGTCCGCACGGGCGTGGCCAGCACCACCAGGTCCGCGTGGTGCACGCCCTGCCCGAGGTCGGTGAGGCCCCGATCGATGGCGCCGGCCGCGGCCGCCGCGACCAGGGTCTCCTCCCGCCGGCTGACGCCGGTGATCGCCGTGCACCACGCCGCCCGCTTCAGCGCCAGCGCGAGGGAGCCGCCCATGAGCCCGAGGCCCACGATGCAGACGTGCATCTACAGGGTCCGTCCGACCGCTTCTGCCAGGGTTCGCAGCTCCCGGATGAGCGCCGCAAACTTTTCCGGCTTCAGCGATTGCGCGC
>CAZMIS010000169.1:0-8784 GCA_964566325.1 uncultured Anaerolineales bacterium | reverse complement strand
GGTTGTAATCAATTCGTCTGCCTTTAAGATTAAAAACAAGGCACTATCTATACCATAGCATCGCGGGCATCACAACTTCAGTTAGCCGCCAACTGCTGCCAGGCAGCTGCCGATCGATCCGGTCTTCGGATCTGCCCTGCCACCGCCATGCCCAGGCCGATGTAGGTCCAGAACAGCACGCCCATGTGTGGATACACCAGGTTGAACAGGTAGTGGTCGAAGATGCCGCCGGCCAAGGCCCCGATGATCGCCGCGCCCACTCCGAGCAGCAGCGCCTCCTGCTGGGGGTCGACGACCCGCCGCCACGCACGCCACAGGCTGACCAGGAACGAGACTGTGACAACCAGGTAGACCAATACGCCCAGCACGCCCATGATCTCTCCCATGAGCAGATACAGGTTCGAGACGCCGACGTAAAGATCCGCATCGGGCGAGCCCGCAAAACCCACGCCGAACCAGGGATAGCGGGCGATCAGTGCGAGCGCATCTTTGTACTCGCCCAGACGCATCAGCGTGGCCCGGTCCTGCAGCTGGATGCCCTCGACGAAGCGCGCAACGTAGGCCTGCGTCTGCGGCAGGAGGAGGAGCAGCAGCGCACCCACCCCGGCCAGGAGCAGCAACTTGCGGTAGCGCAGCACGCCGATCACAAACAGCCCGACGGCCAGGCCGACGAGGGAGCCGCGGCTGTAGGTGAGGTAGAGCGCCAGCACCTCGACCAGCAGGAAGAGCGCCACCAGGCTGCGGCGGAACAGCGGGGCAGGGCTGACCAGCTGCGGCACGGTCAGGCCGATCATCAGGATGAGAAATCCTCCCAGCACGTTCGGGTCGACCATCGTCCCGATCGCGCGCATGGGGTTGGCGGCGTCGTCCTCGATATAGCGCAGCGCACCCGCACCGCCCGGATAGCCGAAGCGGCCCAGCGCGTTCAGGATGCGGATGGTCGCGCTCTCAGGGATGACATAAAACGCGACCGCGATGAACGCGGCCGCCGCGCCGGCCAGCATGATCAGCCGAGCCAGCAGCTCCGTGTCCTTCTTTTCCCGCAGCGTGTTGACGATGACGAAGAAGAGGCCGATGGCCATGATGAGCTCGGCGAAATTGCGGATCACGGTCATGGTGGGCCGGCTGAAGCGCAGTCCGTTGGCAAAGGCGAAGAATGCGGCGAGCATGAAGAGGAGGACGGCCGCGCCGATGGGCGTGCCGACCAGTTCGCGGTCGCGGCGCGTCACCACGCGCATGATCCAGACGAAGTAGACGGCCAGCATGCCCACGTTGAGGAACGTGGGCGTGAAGCCGATCTTGAAGGGCAGGGTGGCGAAGGGGAGGAGGCCGACGATCGCGAAGACCGCGACGAGCCCCCAGCGGATGTCGCGCAGCATCAGGAGGCCGAAGATGGCGGCAACGAGCGCGGCCGTGCCGTAGAGCGGGCCGGCGATGACGATGAGCAGTGCGGCCAGCAGGCTGCCGGTCCCGATGAGCAGCGCGCGGGCAAGTGCCGCCGATGCCCCGTAGGGGCTGAACAGGGCCGATTCGAAACGCTTGATGATCTGCGTCAAGCGAAGAGATCCTTTCGCAGGGTGGTGTATCGGACCCCATCATACCACAAGGTGACGACGGGGTGTATCAGCGGGAAAGGGGTGCGGCCGGCAGAGCCGGTCGGGCTGCCGGAAATAGGGAAATTGCACCCATTGGCATAAACTGGGGCCATGAAAGGCTACGGCATCGACCTCAGGCGGCTCGCTGTCTACGTGCGCGAGCTGGCCAACTGGCGGGACCCGCTACTCGCCGCCACGGGCGGGTACATCGCTGCGTTTGCGGCCTGGTCGGTTCGCCACTCGGCCGGCCTGGAGGCCTTCGTCCTCCGCAACGAGCTGCCACTGGATGCGCGCCGCGGCCTGGTGGGATGGCTGCTGGCCGGTGCCCTCGCGGGGCTGGCGCTGTGGGTGGCGCTGCGGCTGCTCGCCAACCGCCGCGTCCCGCCGGAGCATGTGCCCGGGCAGGACCCGCGGCGCCTGGCTCCCGCGGCCGCCCCGACCGCGCCGGAGGCCGTGGGGGATGCGGGCGCCCCTCCTGCGCTGCGCAGCGCGCGATGGCCCGCCGCGGGCCTCATCATCACGCTGATCCTGGCAGCAGGCTACGCGGCGTTCATGATCGCGCTCTCGCTCGCGCGGCACGACGCGTACCTGACCAACGCGTTCGACATGGGGATCCACGACCAGGCGCTGTACAATGTCCTGCACAGCGGGTACATGCGGACCACGTTGTACGGCCCCTACGCGATCGACTACATCGGGGATCACTTCTCGCCGACCCTCTTCCTGCTGGTTCCCTTCTACGCGCTGCACCAGGACGCGCGCACGCTGCTCGTGCTCCAGAGCCTCTTCCTGGCGGCAGGCGCCGTGCCCCTGTTCCTGTTGGCTCGGCTGAAGACGCGCAGCGAAGGGCTCGCCCTTGCGGCCGTGGCCGCGTACCTCCTGCACCCCGCGCTGCATGGCACCAACCTGGACGACTTCCACCAGATCGCGCTGGTGGTCGTGTTTCTGCTCGCCGCGTTCTACTTCCTGGAGCTAGGACGCGACGCGCCGTTCCTCGTCGCGCTGGCACTGGCCCTGATGGTGAAGGAGGAGGTCGCGCTGACCGTGGTGGCGATCGGCGCGTACGCGTTCCTGGCGAAGGGGCGTCGCAGACTGGGCGCGGCGCTCGTCGTGGGCGGGCTGATCTACTTCGCGTTGGTCATCGGGTGGGTCATGCCCGCGCTCGGCGGCACGCCGCAGATCGACAAGCGGTTCGGCGGCTTCATGGCCGAAGGGACCCGCGGCGCGGCCGGCGTGGCGTGGACGCTCATCTCGAACCCGTTCTACACCGCCGTGCACATCTTCGGAGACCCCGACAAGGTGCGCTACCTGTTGCAGATGGTGCTGCCCCTCGCCCTGACGCCGTTCCTTGCGCCGGCCCGCGCCTGGCTCGTCGCGCTTCCGGCACTGGCGATCGTGACTCTGACCACCGAGCCCGCGCAGTACGACATCGCCTACCACTACTCCGCGCACCTCCTGCCCGCGCTGTTCTACCTGGCAGTCCTGGGCCTGGCGCGTCTGCCGCGGGACGCTCGCGCGCGGCGCGTCGCAGTTGCCGTCATGCTGGTGGCCGCGACGAGCATGAGCTACCTGTACGGACACCTGCTGCCGCGGGCCGGCGCGGCGTGGCCCCGGCCCGACGCACACGACCTGGTGGTGGACCGGTTCGTCGCCCAGGTGCCGCGCGAGGCCAGCGTCAGCACCCTCGGCGGCATCGCGCCCCACCTGACCGCGCGCAAGACGATCTACCTGTTCCCCGACGTAGCGGATGCCGAATACCTGCTGTTGGACACTGATCTGAGCGCCAACTACTGGCCGTACGAGGGACTCAAGGCCCGCGACCGGTCGATTGCGGACATGCTGCCCCATGTGACCAGCGGCGAGTTCGGCCTGGTGCGATCGGAGGACGGCGTCTATCTCTTCAAGCGTGGCCACGATGCCGGGGGCAATGCGGAGGCGGTGCGGGGAATGCTCTCCACGCGGTACGAGGCGGAAGAGATGCGCTCGGACTTCGAGGCGCCTCCGGCGTCGGACCCGGAGGCGAGCGGCGGGCTGGCCCGCCGGGTGACGCCCTCTCAGCGGCGGGAAGACGGCAAGGCCGCGCTGGTGTACGGCCCCTACACCGATCTTCAGTCCGGGAACTACCGTGCCACCTACGTCATGAAGGCGGAGGGAGCGCCGCAGGACGCGGTGGTGGCGACCATCGACGTCTTCTCCCACACCGATGGCTATCCGAGAGCCGTGCAGGAGGTAAAGGCCGGCGACTGGGATACGCCAGCGTCCTGGCAATCGTTTTCGCTGGACTTCAACACCAGCGGCCAGGTGCTGCGCGATGTGGAGTTGCGCGTGATCTACGGCGGTGCGGGCGACCTGTGGCTGGACCGCGTGGATCTGGAATACCTCGGGCCGTAGCCCTGTTCAGCGGCGCAGCGGCAGCGTAATCGGCCCGAGCACGATCCTGCCGTCCGCGGTTTCTGGCGCAACGGACAGGTTCCGGAAGCCGGGCGTCTCGCCCGCGCGCACCTCGTACATGCCCGCGCGCAGCTCGAATTCTCCTGCCAACCCCTCCGGCAGGCTCAGGCGGTGCGTGTCCGCGATCAACTCGGCCGGCTGCCAGCGGGTCGTCGGCGTGTACCCGCCCACCGGATCCCCGTCGTGCTGGGCTACCACCGCGCCGCCCGCGTCCAGCAGGTGGACGAAGACCTTGTAGTTCTGCCCCACCTGCCGCGAGGCAAGCCAGTACAGGGTGACATCGAGCGCAGCGTCGCCCTTCGAGGGCGCCACATCGTAGCCGATCAGCTGGGCCACGTCCTCCACGGCGCTGTCAACGGGCTGCGGGGTCCATGTCCGGACGCCCAGGCCCGCGGTATTGGCGATGACGACCGCCACCAGCACCACCAACAACGGTGCAGCCACCGTCACTCCGGCCCGATCGCGGCGCCGCATCTCCCAGCGGCGGCTCCAGCCGGCCAGGGCCCAGCCGAGCGCGCTGAGCGCCACGGCCAGCGATGCGGCCATGACCGCGCGGGCCGGCCCGAAGCGCAGGAGGACGCGCTCAGTTCCGGGCGGCACGTCGACCGTCACCAGGCCGAGCTCTCCCGAGGGATAGGTGTCTGCCCGCCGGCCATCGAGGTAGGCGCGCCACGCAGGCAGGTGAAACTGGTGCAGGCGCACCTGTGCCGGCGCATCAGGCCCCAACCGTAGCGTGACCCGATCGAGGCCGATCGCCTCGATGCGCACGTCGGGCGCGCGTGCGGGCGCAGGACCATCGACCGCGCCCTCCAGCGGCCGTCCGAGCGCCCAGCGCTGCTCGCTTACCGTCTGGGGCAGGAACTCGCCCGTCCACGTGGCCCCCACCTGGCCGGCCGCGGCGTCCTCCTCCCACATGCGCGCGGTGCCCCACGCCTCCGCCGGCGTGATGGGCAGGGGCTCGAGCGGGACGAGGGCCAGCCCGTTGACCACGAAGGCGAGGGCCAGGAGCGACGCCAGTGCAACCCGCGCCCCCCGCGCGCGGCCCGGCTCCGACTGCGGCAGAGAGCGAAGGTATCCTGAGCGGAGTCCCGCCCCCCTTTTGGCCGGGACGGGGTCGACGGAGCCTCCCTCAGGCAGGGCAACCAGTACACCCGCCGCCATCGCCAGCCCCAGTGCGGCCAGCGTCATGAATCGCCAGGGGTATTGTAGCTGCGCCAGGATCGGTTGAAGCAGCCGCCAGGCGGGCAGCGATGCGGTGGCTGTCATCAGGACAGCCGCCACCGCCAGGCACAGGCCACAGAGGGCGACCAATCCGTTGGCAACCCGCCGCCGCGCCGCCCAGCGCCACGCCAGCCACCCGGCGATCGCGAGCAGGAACAGCGCTGCCGGCCAGCTGAGGGGATGCTCGGCCAGCCCTGCGCCGTGCGCCTCCCGGTACTGGTATAGGGGGGAGGACTGGATCAGCTGGGCCAGGGGCGCGAGGTGGCGGACGTAGCCGTCAGAGGGACCGAGCCCGATGCCCACGTCCTTGCTCTCGGCGAAGAATGGCAGCCAAACCCACGCGCTGAACCCCATCGCCAGGATCACGCTGGCCCACGCGCCCGCAAAGCGCAGCCATCTCCGGCCGGCCAGCACCAGGACGAGGATGATCCAGGCCGGCGCCATCAGCAGAACCGTGAGGTTGTGCGTATAGACCAGTCCGGCCCAGGCCAGGCTCAACCAGAGATAGGCCGCTGCGGGGTGTGCCTCCCGCAACGCCTCGATCGTGGACCAGACGATGAGGGGCAGGAAGACGAAGGCCATGTGCTCGGGCAGCGCGCCGCGCACGTACACGTCGGCCAGGTGATACGGGAAGTAGGTGTAGAGGGCGGCGGCCAGGATGCCCCCGCCCACGCCCCACAGATACTTGCCCAGGCCATACGCGGCCAGCGAGGCGAGGACGAAGCCGAGGGCGAACGACCACTCTGCGGCCACGGCCGGCGCCATGCCCAACAGGGCCAGCAGGGCGCCCGGCGCGTAACTGAGCGGGGCGTAGAAGTTGAGCACTGCCTGGCCGTAGCCGAAGCCGAACTGCGGAAAGAGCCGAGGGTAGAGCACGCCGTGCTCCCATGCGTCGGCCAGCGCGGCGATGCGGTAGACGTGGAAGAGGCCGTCGTCGGAGACGAAGAAGCCGGGACGGAGCAGGGGCACGAGCGCGGGCAGGGCGATGAGCAGGGGCAGCAGCCACGCGAGCCGGGGAGGCCATGCGACACGGGAATGGCTCGCGAAGCCGCGAAGACCGCGAAGAAGTCCATCCTTCGCGGTCTTCGCGGCTTCGCGTGAGTCTTGCAGGTCCGGGACGGTGAGGTTCACTTGCTACGGCTCCACGATAATGGCTGCTAAGTCGGCATGGTCGCCCTCGGGGCCCGCCAGCCGCGGTGCGCCCTCGGCGTCTCCCCGGTACATCCCTGAGATCAGTCGATACTGGCCGGGCGGTAGGTCGAGCCGCAAGGCGACGTTGTCGGTCACCGTCTCGCCCGCACTCATCGCCGCGGTCGGGTGGAGGCCGTCGCCGGGCCAGCTGTCCGATTGGGCCACGACCTGGCCGCCGGCGCTCAGCACTTGTATGAACACGGTGTAGTTCGCCTCCGGCCGGCGGTCTGCCCGCCAGTCAAGCGAGATCTGCAGCACGCCGCCGCGCTGCACCCGCACCTCCCCATCCTGCGTGGGCTGCGACGATCCGCGGGTCCCTTCCACCCCGAGCCGTGCCTCCACCAAGGTGAACTCGCCGAGCGCCTGGCCCCGCTGCGTGCGCTCCGCCACCTGCCCGGCCGCGGAGAAGCGGATCAGCCGCGCCCAGTCGTCGTAGCGCTGCTCGCCGAGCTTGTACGCATGGTCGGTCAGCCAGCGCTCCCAGTCGCGGCGCGCCTCCTCATCGTCGGCCTGCGCGCTGCGATCGCGGCCCAGGTAGATCCTGTCGTAGCGCGACATGAGCCGGCCCGCCAGATCCTCGTCGACGGGCCTGCCCTCCAGCGAGTACCAGGGCAGGGGGGCGGCCAGGTAGTTGAGGAAGTAATCGGTGAGCGCCGGATCGGGCACGAGCAGTACGTCCTGGCATTGAAGCCACCCTCGCGCACCCGCGGCAGGCGTCGCGTCAGCCTGGGCACCCTGAGCGGAGCCGCGCAGCGGCGGAGTCGAAGGGGCGCAGCGCGCTTGGTGGAGGTCGGCCATCATCGGCTGCAGAAAACGGTCGACGTCGTACTTGTCGAAGCGTGCGTCGCCCTGACGGTAGACCAGCAACAACGCCGATGCGCCGGCCAGCATGGCAGCAGCGGTTCCGAATCCGATCACGCGCGTGGCCGCGGGGCGCCGCCAGATCGCGACCAGTGCCACGATCCCGGCTGCGACGAGCACAAGCGACAGGACCAGGCCCGCGGGCAGGACGGCCACCGCACCCTGCGGCCGCTGCTGCACCCAGGCGAAGTCGAGCGGCTGGCCCCCCAGCAGCAGCCGCAGGTGCCCCAGCACCGGCGAGTGCTCGGGCCGCAGCATGAGACCTTCGATGGCCTGGCCGAGCCCACCCCAGATCGGGATGTTGTCGAGCAGCCATCGGACTTCCCAGGTCACCAGGTCGATCGACACGCCCAGCACCTGGATGAGGACGCTGAGGGCGATCAACGCCCATGCGGCCGCTCGTGCCACGAATCTCCCGGGCCTCGCAGATCCGGCGGGCTCGTCGTCTCGAGCCAGCCACTCCCACACGGGCGCGGCCAGCAGCACGAGGAACGGGACGATCGGCAGCAGGTAGCGCATGCCCCACGCCACGCCGCCGGACCAGTAGTTGTAGCGGCTGTACCCGACGACGTGCGCGGCCACGATCAGGAGCGCGGCGAGCCCCTCCCAGCGGTGCCCGCGGGTGAAACGCCACGCGCCGGCCAGTCCCAGGAGAAGGACGGGGCAGTACCAGAAGAGGCCCTTGTAGGGGCTGACCGTAATACCGGTGAACGCGCGCAGCATGCGCATGGGCACGGTCTGGGATAGCTGCGGGTTCGTGGTGTAATCAACGATATTGCGGGCGAACACCTCGACGCCGCTGAGGGTCGCCCGGTTATAGGCCTGGTAGAGCAGGAGAAGCGCGGCCAGCGGCACCGCCGCGGCCCCGAGCATGGCCAGACGGCTGCGCCACAGCGGCCTGTCCCGGTCTGCCCCGCGTCGCCACTCGACGCCGAACGCCAGCAGCGCCAGGCCGGGAACGACGCCCACGCTGATCAGTTTCGTGACGATTGCGAGCCCCAGGCCAAATCCCGCAAGGGCGGGCCAGATCCATCGCCGCGGCGCGGGCGCGCGATAGCGCAGCAGGGCATAGAACGCGAGGAGGTAGGCCAGCGTCGTCAAGGGCTCGCGGAAGAAGGTGCGGCTGTACGGCCACGCCAGGGTCGCGAATGCAAACACCAGCGCACCCAGGAGGCCGGTGCGGCGGCGGTAGCCCAGCTCTGCGAAGATCAGGTAGAGCAGCGCCGCCCCTGCGGCCAGGATGACGGCATTGAAGAAAAGCGCACCCTGAACCGCGGCGCCCAGCGCCCGGCCCCACAGGTAGAAGGGGATGGGCGCGACCATCTGCGCCGGCTCGTAGTTGGGGACCATGTCGCCCGTCGTGGTGAGCATCCCCACCGCGGTGTAATCCCAGTAGATCTGGTTGGCGGTGAACTCCCCGCGCTTGACGAAACTGTCCATGCCGGAGAAGTACGCCCGCTCATCG
>CAZMIS010000168.1:0-8799 GCA_964566325.1 uncultured Anaerolineales bacterium | reverse complement strand
GTTCCATTCGAGCGACGCGGACCTGCAGATCCTGCTCATCGGCGACCGCACTGCCGCGCTGACCGGATACGTGATGAGCTGGATTCGCACGGTGCCTGGCGTGCAGGACACCACATTGACGAGCGTGCTCGATTGGCGCGTCCTGGCGGGCGCAGAGGCGTTCGTCGAGCTGTGCCAGCGCTTCCCCGAAAGCGCGTAGTCCTGGAATACGGAGATTGTAATGCTAGCGATTAGCTGTGACAAGTGCCGCCGGCGCTTCACCGCGACGGACGAGGAACTGCAAACCTACTCTCAGCAGGCCGAAGGCAAACGCTACGTCCTGGTGCTTTGCCCCCACTGTGGCAAGGGCAGCAAGGTTGCCATCGAGCGGATCCAGCAGGCCCTCCGGTTTGCTGCTCCGGAGAGCGGCGCCGAGGAACCGCCGGCCGCGCCAGCGGCATGATTGCTGAGTCCGGCGGGCGTTCGCGTCGCACCGTCCTGGTTCACGACTGGCTGAACCAGGTCGGCGGAGCCGAGTACGTCCTCGAAGTGCTGGTGCGCATGTTCCCCGGTGCGCCGGTCTACACCAGCATGGTTGCCCCGGACAGGATGCCACCTGTCTTCGGCACGTGGGATATCCGTACGACCTTCATGCAGCGGTTGCCTGCGGTCACGCGGCGCCACCAGTTGTACATGCCGGTCTACCCGTTCGCGTTCGGGCGTCTGAAGGTCGAACCGTGCGATCTGTTGATCAGCAACAAGAGCGGCTTCTGCCACGGGACGCCCGCGCCGGCCGGTGCACTGCATATCTGCTACTGCCTGGCGCCGACGCGCTTTCTGTGGCAATACGAGGCGTACCGCGCGCGTGAGGCGCTGGGCAGGGGGGCGGACCTGCTGCTCCGGCCGCTGCTCGGCCCGTTGCGGCGGTGGGATTACCGGGCGGCGCAGGGCGTACATCACTTCATCGCGATCTCGAACGAGATTCAGCAGCGCATCCGGCGCTTCTACGATCGCGAGAGTGTGGTGATCTATCCGCCCGTCGACATCGCCAGCTTCAGGCCTGAACCGGGGCCGCACGGCGATTATTTCCTGGCCGGCGGGCGGCTGATCCCGTACAAGCGCGTGGACCTGGCCGTCCAGGCGTGCTCCGCGCTCGGGCTCAAGCTGCTGGTCTTCGGTGACGGCCGGGACCGGGCCGCGCTGGAGCGCATGGCCGGCCCGACGGTGACGTTTCTCGGCCGGGTTCCGGCAGAGGAGCTGCGCCGCCTGTATGCGGGTGCGCGGGCGTTTCTGTTTCCGGGGCTGGAAGATTTCGGCATCGCGCCGCTGGAGGCGCAGGCCTCGGGCCGGCCCGTCATCGCTTACGCGGGCGGCGGCGCGCTGGAGACCGTGATTCAGGGCGTCACCGGCGAGTTCTTCGCCGCGCAGACGGTCGCTTCGCTGAGCGAAGTGCTGGCGCGCTTCAACCCGGGCGGTTACGACCCGGCGGCATGCCGTGCCAATGCCGAACGCTTCCGCGAAGAGCGGTTCATCGATGAGATGGGGGCCTTCATCAGGCAGGCTTCATAGGACAGCAGCATGGAACTGAGAACCTACTGGAAAATCATCATGCGGCGGTGGTGGCTGCCGGTCGGCCTGGCGCTGCTGGTCGCCGCGTTGAGCCTGGCAGCTCAGAAGCCCTGGCAGCCGCGGCCCGTCACCTACAACGCGGCCATGCGCTTCAATGTCGGGGTCAAGCCCGAGCGTATTCCGGGCGTGTACACGTACGACCGCTATTACACGATGCTCACCTCCGAGTACCTGGTCGATGACCTGGGCGAGATCGTGCGCAGCCAGGCCTTCGCGTCCGCGGTCAGCCAACGGCTGGCCCAGCAGGGCCTCACCGTTCCCGCGGGTGCGATCGGGGCCAGTGCCCAGCCCGGCAAGCTGCACCGCATCCTGACCGTCAGCGTCAACTGGCCGGCGCAGGATCAGGCCGTTGCCATTGCGGAGGCGATCGCCGCGACGCTGACGGAAAGTTCGGCAGAATTCTTCGGGCAGTTCAGCGCAGAAGAGGCCGACATCCGGCTGATCGATGCGCCGGTCGTCAGTGCGGTCGGCCGTCCGGCGCGCGAGCAGCTCGACATTCCGCTGCGCGTCCTGCTGGCGCTTGCCGCGGGCATCGGACTGGTGTTCCTGCTGCACTATCTCGATCGATCGGTGCGCGAGCGGAGCGATCTCGAGGCGCTCGGGCTGACCGTGCTGGGGGAGATACCGCGCGGTTAGGCGGCCGGAACGACGGGAAAAGCATCCACAATTAGTGGTCGCCGGTGCGCCACTACATATAGGCGGCACGCGGTTTCAGTTCCCTATATGCATGTGCTGAAGGGCACTTTATCCACAGGGGCGATCAGTTATCCACACGTAGGGGTATAGTTATCCACAATTAAACCGCCAGCATGCAGCCTGGGCAGGCTCCGTGCTGGCGGTTTTCTCTGGCGCTGACGAGGTCAGCGGATGAGGACCGGCTCGTAAAGCTGGGCTCGCAGCGCGCCGACCATCTCGGTCAGCTGCGCATCCTCGCCCATATCATTCGTGACCCGTTGGATGCCATACATGATCGTCGTGTGGTCGCGTCCCAGTGTCTGGCCGATCTGGGGCAGCGACGCCCCGACCTCCTCGCGCATCACGTACATCACGACCTGCCGTGCCAGCGCGATCCTGGCATTCCTGTTTCGGCCGGTGAGCTCAGCCACGGGTATGTCGAAGAAATCCGCAGCAATGCGCAGCACTGCGTCCAGCGTCAGCTTGCCCTGGGTTGGTGTCAGGTACGCCAGTGCATCCTCGACCAGCGCAACATTGATCGGCCGGTTCAGCAGCTCCGCATGGGCGACAACTTTCGTCAGCGCACCCTCGAGGTCGCGGATGTTGCGGTGTGCGCGCTGCGCGATCCCCAGCAACACATCGTCCGCGACGACCTTCCCCATCGAGGCCGCCTTGGCCTGCAGGATGGCCACGCGCGTCTCCAGGTTGGGCGGCTGGATGTCGGTGATCATGCCCCACGCAAACCGGGAGCGCAGGCGGTCCTCCAGGGTCGTGATGGCCTGTGGCGCGCGATCGCTCGTGAGCACGATCTGCCGGTTCGCGGAGTGCAGGGCGTTGAACGTATGGAAGAACTCCTCCTGCGTCTGCTCCTTGCCGGCGATGAAGTGCACATCGTCCAGCAGCAGCACGTCCGTGTTGCGGTACTTGGCGCGGAAGGAGTCCGTGGCCCCCGTGCGGATCGCAGCGATGAGCTCGTTGGTGAAGACCTCCGAGGTCACGTACAGGATCCGCTGGCCATTTGCCTGAACGATCCTGCCCACGGCCTGAAGCAGATGCGTCTTGCCGAGGCCGCTGCCGCCATAGATGAACAGCGGGTTGTACGCGGTCCCCGGCCGCTCGGCCACGGCCATCGCGGATGCGTGGGCCATCCGGTTGGAGGCTCCCACGATGAAGCTGTCGAAGCTGTAACGCGGGTTCAGGTTCGCGCTGTCGGCCGTGGGCCGCGGCGCGGGCGGCGGCGCGGGCGGCGGCGCCTCGCGCACAGCCGCCGGTTCGAGGAGCGGTGCGGGCGTCGGATCAGGCCCATCCTGGGCCGGCGTCGTCTGGACGATGAAGGTGACATCCACCGCGTGGCCGACGATGCTGACCAGGGTTTCCTTGATGAGCCTGCGCAGACGGAGCTCCAGCCAATCGCGCGCGTAGGCGTTGTTGACCCCGATGACGAATGCCCCGTCCTCGTGGGCCAGGCACACCGTGTCCCGGACCCACGTGTCGTAGGTACTGTGGGGCAATTGCAGACGCAGATGGCTGCGGGCGATCTCCCAGATTTCTCGGGGCGAGCGGCCGCCAGGGACATCAAGCGCGTTCATATCACTCAACTCCACCACCACAACAGGCATCAGCGATACCAGTACAGCACTACTGCACGCGGGCGCTGCCCACAATGCACAGGAAGGGCGATGCGCTCGGTTTGCGGGCAAGCGCATGCCGTGCCAAAAGAGCCGCGCACGACAATCAAGCATGGGGCGGCGCTCAGCGCCGCCGGCGGAACCAGGGGCCGGCAAGCCTGGCGCGAGACTTTCGGGGGGACATCGGTAGTACAGCGTTCCGCGCCTGGCTCAGTTGTGGATCGGATTCTAGCAGCGGGGGACTTGTTTCGCAAGAGGCCACTTTGGCAGCAACTAAGGCGGCAGGCTGGTCACGCCCGGAGCGTCCGCGCCATCGTACGTTCGTGCTACGCGACTTCTAGTGGGTGCGCGGCCAGCCACCACAGCTTGGGGTGCCTTCTATGGGCTAAGCATCCAGACCTTAAAGAATTGGTGCGTTCGATTCCGTTAAGGTTGGTTATCGTCAAGTCGATCCGGAGGGGCGCTGCACCGGTGCGAACCGGGCGCAGGTCGGCCCGCCCGACGTACGTAAAGGCCGTCGTCACCGGGACATCAGCCCGGCGACGACGGCCTTTTGCACCAGCTGCGCTGCCGCGATCAGAGATCGAAGTAGAGCTGGACCTCGTAAGGATGCGGCCGCTCGAGCACCGCGTGATGCTCCTTCGACTTGGCCTTGATCCAGTCCTGGATCGTCTCTTCGTCGAAGACGTCGCCGGCCAGCAGGAAATCGTGATCTGCCTGCAGCGCGGCGCACGCGTCGCCCAGCGAAGTCGGAAGCGCCTTGATCTCGGCGCGCTTTTCGGGCGGCCAGCTGAAGATGTTGTCGTCGATCGGGCCGAACCCGGCCGCCGTGGGATCGATGCGCTTCACGATGCCGTCGATCCCGGCCATCAGCATGGCGGCCATGGCCACGTAGGGATTGCAGGTGGCGTCGGGCGGGCGGAACTCCATGCGGACTGCGTCGGGGTGCGTGGCGTACTTGGGCACCCGGATCGCGGCAGAGCGGTTGCCGGTCGAGAAGAAGCAGTTGACCGGCGCCTCGTAGCCGGGGACCAGGCGGCGGTACGAGTTGGTGGAGGGGTTCGTCAGCGCCAGCAGGGCAGGCGCGTGCTGCAGCAGGCCGCCGATGTAGTGCAGCGCGGTCTCGCTGAGCAGGCCGTAACCGTTCGGGTCATAGAACAGGTTCACGCCCTGTTTGAAGATGTGCTGGTGGAAGTGCATCCCGTTGCCCGCCTCGCCGTAGAGCGGCTTCGGCATGAAAGTGACGGTCTGGCCGCCCTGCTGCGCCACCATCTTCGAGACGTACTTGATCAGCTGAACGGCATCCGCAGCGCGGAGCAGGCCCATCAGGGGCGTCTCGATCTCGCACTGCCCGGGACCGCCCACCTCGTGATGGTGATACTTGACCGGCACCCGCATCTCTTCCAGGGTGGTGACGATCCGGGCGCGCAGTCCGAAGAGCTGGTCGCGCGGGGGGATGACGTGGTAGCCGCCGTGGAGCGGGACGTAGTGGCCGTGGCCGTTCTCAGCGCTGTTCCAGTCCGCCTCGGCCGAATCCACCCGGTAGGACGCGGTGTTGACGCTGTTCTCGAACGAGACGCGATCGAAGACGTAGAACTCGAACTCAGGCCCCCAGCGGCTCTCGTCCGCGATGCCCGTGCTGCGCAGGTAGGCCTCAGCCCGCTGCGCGATCACGCGCGGATCGCGAAAGTAGCTGGCCTTGGTGTCGGCTTCGACTACGCTGCAGATGAAACTCAGGGTCGGCGTATCCCAGAACAGGTCGACCACGCCGGTCGCCAGATCGGGAATGAGCGCCATGTCGCCCGATTTGACGCTCCGCAGGCCCACGCTCGAGCCATCGAAGCCGACGCCTTCGGCCATCAGCTGCGGCGTGAACTCGCTCGCCGAGAGGGTGACATGGCGCCAGCGCCCCCAGAGGTCACTGAACTTCAGGTCGATCATGCGGATGCCCTGGTCCTGCACCCATGCGGCGGCTTCAGCGAAGTTTTCGAACACGGCCTTGTCTCCTTTGGCAGAGTGTGTGCGCAGCGTTGCGCATCGCTGTCGGCGTTCAAGTCATGGAGGCCACGCGGCGGCCAGGCCGCCGGCCGAACCCCCTCGTCGGGGCACGCCGCCCGACGCGGGCGGGCTCAGGCGATGCTCTCGCCGACCGAGCGCGCGAGTTGCCCGCTCGAAACCAGATCGTACACGGCGTTCATGTGCGGGTACATCACCTCGTCCTGCTCGATGAACGGAACGCGCTCACGTACCAACCTGTATGCGCTCGCGGTGCCGCGTCCCAGCGTGGCGTCGGGCTGCACCCGTCGCCGGAAGTCGATGCCCTGCGCGGCAGCCAGCAGCTCGATCGCCACGATGCGCCCGACGTTGCGGATGATCTCCCGCGCGCGGCGGCCGGCAATGGGCCCGTTCGAGACGTGGTCCTCCCAGTTGGCCGACGTAGGGATCGTGTCCGCGCTGGCCGGGTGCACGAGCATCTTGTTTTCGGAGGCGAGGGCTGCGGCCGTGTACTGCACCAGCATGAAGCCCGAGTTGAGTCCGCCCTTTTCCGTCAGGAAATCGGGGAGGGTCGTCCGGTTGCTGCAGCTGTCGGTCAGGCGGGAGAGGCGGCGTTCCGACATGTTGCCCAGGCCCGTGAGGCCGACCGCCAGGTAGTCGAAGGCGATGGCTAGCGGCTCGCCGTGGAAGTTGCCGCCGCTGATGGCGATCGGCGTTCCGTCGTCTTGCCAGAAGATCAGGGGGTTATCGGTCGCGCTGTTCAGCTCGATCTCGATGACCCAACGCGCGTACTTGATCGCGTCCTGGCACGCGCCGTGCACCTGGGGGATGCAGCGCAGCGTGTAGGCATCCTGGACGTCCGGATGGTCCGGAGGACGAACGAAGGTCGACCCCATCAGCAGCTGGCGCATGGTGGCTGCCGCGTCGATCTGCCGTGGATGTGGGCGGGCCGCGTGCAGGCGTTCATCCATGGCCCAGAGCGTGCCGTGCAGCGCCTCGAGGCTGAGCGCGCCGACCACGTCCGCGCAGAGCGCCGCGTTCTCCGCCTCCACCACGGCCAGGCAGCCAAGCGCGGCCATCAGGGCGGTGCCGTTGGTCAGTGCCAGGCCTTCCTTTGCCTCGAGGGTCACGGGCGTCAACCCGGCCAGGCTCAGCGCCTCGGCGCCCGGCATGCGGCGCCCGCCGAACTCGGCCTCGCCCAGGCCGATCACGACGAGGGCGATGTGGGCCAGTGGCGCCAGGTCGCCCGACGCGCCCAGGGAGCCCTGGACGGGCACGATGGGATGGACGCCGCGCATCAGCATGTCGATCAGGAGCTGCAACGTCTGCATCCGGATGCCCGAATGCCCCTTTGCCAGCGTATTGGCACGGATGAGCATCATGGCCCGCACGACTTCCGTGTCGAACGCGGGCCCCACGCCGACGGCATGGCTCATCACGATGTTGCGTTGGAGCTCCCGCACCTGCTCGGGGGGAATCACCCGGTCCTTGAACGCGCCGAAGCCGGTCGTGATGCCGTAGATGATGCGGCCTTCGGCCACGAACTGCTCGACCGCCGCGCGTGCCGCCCGCACCTTGTCTTCGGCCGCCGGCGTCAAGCCGAGCGACAGCTCGCCGGGACGGCCGTGGGCAACCGCAATCACATCCTCGATGGTGAGGGTTTCACCGTTCAGCATCAGCTGCTGCATCTGCTTCTCCTATCCCCGCAGGCTCCCCGGGCACCGTCACGCCGCCGCGGCCAGCCCGCGCTCGATCATGTCGCGGGTGGCGGGCAGCAGCTCAAAATGATCGAGTTCTTCGGGAGTCACCCAGCACAGGTCAGCGGCATCGTCCCCCACCGACAGCGTGCCCGAGCGGTAGTGGGCGAGGTAGTCCAGCACGACGTAATGGAAACGCACCCGGCCAGCCGCATCGCGTTGGATGGGCTGGAAGACGCCCAGGAGCGGTCCCACGTCGATCTCGATGCCGCACTCCTCCCGCACCTCGCGAGCCACCGCATCTTCCAGTCGCTCGCCCGCGTCGACGAGGCCGCCGGGCAGCGACCAGCTGAACTGGGCCGGCGGCTGGCCGCGCCGCTCCAGCAGCACCAGGCCGTCGTGCACGACCACCGCGCCCACCCCGACCATGGGGCGCCGCGGGTATTCCCGTTCGGAGCGGTCTTCCATTGCCAGCGTCTTGTCCCTTCTTCGCAAAAAAGCCCCTGCACGGGCAGGGGCTTCTGTTGGTCGCAAGGCGACTGGTCAGCTCTTTGCGGAATAGCCGGGGCCGTCCCGGAAGAACGCGGCGTTGAGTTCGATGGCGCCAACATACTCCGGGAACTCAACCTTCAGGTCCTCTTCCGGCCGGATCGCATCAACCGGGCATTCGGGAACGCACGCGCCGCAGTCGATGCAGGTGTCAGGGTCGATGTAGAACCAGGGCCACTCTGCCTCGGGTTCGCCGGGGATAATGCACTCGACCGGGCAGACTTCTGCGCAGGCGCCGTCGCGAATGCACAGGTCAAAGATCACATGCGTCATGGTGCTCCTCCTGGACTATGTTGTGTGAGTAGGATCACGCTATCGAAGATTGTGCCATTTGTGGCAGACTTTGGCCCATTCTAAAACGCTGCCGTTGCTTTGTCAAACATCGCGCGCTGCGCGCAGGGTCCTAACTCTCCGCAACCTCGGCCAGCCGGGCCGGGTCGACGATCGCGATCCGCTTGCGGCCGATCTCGATCAACCCCTGGGCTTTCAGATCGTTCAAGACCTGCGTCGCGGTCTCCCGATAGGTGCCGATCGTTTCCGCGAGATCCTGGTGGGTGAGGCCGACGATGTCGGGCGAGCTGCGTTCTGCTGACAGCCGCAGCAGGAGCGAGGCCAGCCGCGCGGGGATGCCCTTGAAGGCCATGTCC
>CAZMIS010000167.1:0-8821 GCA_964566325.1 uncultured Anaerolineales bacterium | reverse complement strand
GACCAGATCCGCGAGCAATTCACCCTGATCAATGACGGCCTGCTGCCAGTTCTGTGGGCGCGCGTGCACGACCGTTCGGACGCGCCGGGCTACCGGGTGGATCGTGTGGAGACGGCGTCCCCTGGCAACAGACGCACGTGGCAGACCTACGGCATGTGCCAGCGCCGAGGCGTGTTTCATCTCGGTCCCTGGGACCTGGAGATGGGCGATCCCCTGGGCTTCTTTCGGGTGACGCATCGTTACGGCGAGAGCGCGACCATCGTGGTGTACCCGCGTGCCTCATACCTCCCAACCATTGAGCTGCCGCGCGGTCGGGCGCCGGGACGATCGACGTCCTCTGCCCGCGCGCTTGAAGATACGATGCTGGTCGGCGGCTCGCGAGACTATGCTCCCGGGGATCCCCTTCGGCGCATCCAGTGGAAGACATCGGCGCGACACGACCGGCTCGTCGTGCACGAGTTCGATCGCGAGCCGTCCGGCGACCTCTGGCTGATCCTGGATCTCCACGCGGCAGTGCAGGCCGGACGCGAAGCCGAGTCAACGGTCGAGTACGGCATCATCCTCACCGCGTCCCTCGCGGCGCAGTTTCTCAGACAAGGGGAGCGCCGGGCGGTCGGTCTTGCAGCCTCCGGCCGTGCACCGATCGTCATACCGCCCGCGCGCGGGCAGGGCCAGATGTGGAAGATCCTGGAGGCACTTGCCCTGGCAGAGCCCGGCCTACAAGTCCCGCTCGCCACGCTGCTGCGCCAGATCGCGCCGGTTTTGGGCGCCGGACGCACGCTCGTGATCATGACGCCCGCCCAGGATCCGGGCTGGGTGGCATCGCTGATGCCCCTGGTGGCAGCCGGCAACGCTCCGACCGCGCTGATTCTCGATGCGACGACGTTCGATCCGCCGGCGGGATCGGCCGCCGCCCTGTCGGGACTGCGTGATCTTCTTGCGCAGCAGCGAATTCCCAGCACCGTGCTTCGCCAGGGCTTCCCCTTCCGCCCGATCGACAAGATCCGCCGGCAACGCACGGAATGGCGCACCCTGTCGGGCACCGGCCGGGTGATCCAGGTCGAGGTGGAGGAGGAGGTCTGACGTGATGAACAACGTTTCCTCCTCCGTTCAGCCCGAGCGAGCTCCCTGGCTCGTTCGCGCCTGGGATCGATATCGTCCCACGACGGGGTGGGCGGTGTTCCTGCTGACCCTGGCGTCGGCCGAATTGCTTCCCCTGGCGCTGGTCTATGGGGAGATCGTGCCCGGGGTCTCGCCGGCGATCGGCCTGGGACTGGGTGGATTGCTGTTGGGCTGGTTGTTGGCGCGGCGCAAAGTGTCCGGTCCGGCCGCTGCTGCGTGCCTGGGCGCCACCGGGCTTGTTGCCACCCTGCTGTGGGGCGTGCGCGTCCTGAGGCCTGTCCTGTTGTTCCAGCAGTTGTGGCGCCGTGCCGGTTGGACGGTTGCGGATAGCACCGCGACTGCGCCGCCGATCACCTACTTCACGGATCAATGGACCGCGCTGCGGGGGTACGGCGAACGCGTCGTGTGGTGGCTCGACGGGATCATCAACGGTCCCGGAGCGCCCGACAACCTCGTCGTGATCGGGCTGCTCGTCTTCGTTGTTTGGTGTACGTCGGCCTGGATGGCATGGTGGGTGGCCCGGCGGGGCCAGCCATTCGTCGCGCATCTGCCTGCTGCGGTGTTTCTGGCCCAGCATGCCTACTGGGCGCCGTCCACGCTGGGCTACGTCCTCGTGATGATCGCATTCCTGACCTTCCTGCTGGTGATGGCCCCGTTGATCTCCCGGCTGCGGGCGTGGGACGCACTTGGCGTGGACTACGCCGAGGACATCCGGATGGACGGCTGGTTCGCTGCACTGGCGCTTGCGGTGATCGTCACGATTCTGTCGCCGGCGCTGCCCTTCTTCACCTCCCGCGAGTTTTCCGAGCGATTCTGGCGCGTGTTCGAGTCGCCCCTGCGCCGCGTGGAGGAGCAGGTCAGCCAGAGCTTCCGGGTCACGCAGCCGGTGCGCTCGCTGGTTCCCTCCTCAGGCGCTGCTCCTGGCGGACTGCCCAGGGCACACCTGATGGGCGGCAGGCCGGAACTGGGCGAAGAACTTGCGTTGGAGGTCCGCGTCCGCGGCGACACAACCGGCGTCCTGCTCAATTGGCGCGGCCAGACGTACGCCACGTACACCGGCCATGGTTGGGAGGACGCGCAGGAGGCGCACACCGAGGTGGTTGTGGCCGCGGGCCAGGAATGGGATCCATCGGTGGTCGAAGCCGGCGGCCGGCGGCCCATCGTGACGTCCGCGGAGGTGTTCGAAGCCTCCCGCAGCGTGGTGTACGGACTGGGGGAACCGGTAGGTGTCGACAGGCCATACAACGCCATCCTCCGCGCACCGGGCGAGCTTGTTGCCCTCACTCATCCCGACGCATCCCGCACCTACGTGGTCTTGTCGCACGCCCCAGTGCTCGACCCCGACGCCCTGCGCGCAACCCGCGTCGACTATCCCGCGGAGATCGCCGCCCTCTACCTGCAAGTACCTGACGGGTTGGATCCTCGTCTGGCGCAGCTGCTTTCTGAGTGGACACAGGGGGCCGGGACGCCGTTCGATGCGGCGACAGGCATCGAGCGCGGACTTCGCACGCTGCCGTACTCCCTCGACGTTCCCGCTCCGCCCCCCGGACGAGAGCTGGTCTCCTGGTTTCTCTACGACCTGAAGACCGGCTATTGCGACTACTACGCCACAGCGATGGTCGTTCTGGCGCGCCTCCGCGGCATCCCCGCGCGCCTGGCCATCGGTTACGCGACCGGCGTCTATGATGATGAGACCGGGCTCTATTCGGTGACGGAGCTTAACGCCCACTCCTGGCCCGAGCTCTACTTTGGGGGCGTCGGATGGGTCCCGTTCGAGCCCACGGCTGGTCTGCCGCTGCCCGTTCGCACCGGTGGCCTTCTCCCGGCGGCTCCGCCCCCCGCCTTCGATCGCGGGCCGGCGGATATGGCTCAGGGCGTGGCGCAACTGCAGGAGGCTGCGGTCGAGACTGCGCGCGCGGAGCAGCGGCAGACTCAGCTGCGCCTGGCATGGTCCGCGATGCTGGTGCTCGCGCTGGCGTGGGCCATCGCCGCGAGAACGGCCAGCCTCTCGCCGCGGCCGGCCTCAAGTCCGGCCATGGACGCCTTCGCACGGTTGGTTGCGGGCGGGAAGAGGCTCGGGCGAGGTGCGGGCAGGGGTGAGACCCCGCGCGAGTATGCACGTGGCCTGGCGAAGGTTGCGGCCGGGGTGGCCGAGAGTGCGTCCTGGCGTCGCGGCCGCGCATTGGAGGCGGCCGACACCGTGCGTCAGGAAGGGTTGAGTGTGGTCGAGGATGTCGAGCGCACCCTCTTCGCGCCGGAAGATGAGCCGGTGAAGGCAGGACCCGACTGGCCGGCTTTACGAGGCGCGCTGAACGAGTTGTGGATCATCCGGCGGGTCGCCCGGCTGCGGCGAAGTTCCTGACGCCGTCACACATTGAACCGGATGTTCAGGATGTCGCCGTTCTGGACGACGTACTCCTTGCCCTCGAGGCGCACCAGCCCCTTCTGCTTCGCGGCCACCATGCTGCCCGCGCTGATCAGGCCGTCGTAGGCCGTGACCTCTGCCCGGATGAAGCCCCGTGCCAGGTCGGAGTGAATGACGCCCGCAGCCTCGACCGCAGGCGCGCCCACCGGAATGGTCCAGGCGCGCACTTCGTCTTCGCCCACGGTAAAGAAGCTGTGCAGGCCCAGCAGCGAGTAGCTCATGCGGATGACACGGTTCAAGCCGGGCTCGGAGATCCCATATTCCGCCAGGAACTCCGCTGCCTCTTCCGGTTCCATCTGCGCCAGTTCCATCTCCAGCCGGCCCTGGATTGTGGCGATGGTGGTGTGGCGATGACGGTAGTCGCACAGGGCTTCCATTGCCTGGTCCGCGGGGTTGTCCCCGACGTTCAGGACCACAAGCATGGGCTTGAGGGTCAGCAGGCCGTAGTTGCGCAGCGACCTGAGCTCCGCATCCTCCAGCTCCAGATCGCGCAGGGGCGCGCCGTGGTCCAGCGTCTCGTGCAGGCGCATGAACAGCACCAGCTCGCTCTCGTCCTTCGCTTTCTGCAGCCGATCGCCGCCCTTTCGAAGGCCGGCCTGGAGGCGCTCGATGCGCCGCTCCACGATGATTTGATCTGAGAGGAGGAGCTCGTCATCGATGATGGCGACATCCCGGCAGGGATCCACCGAGCCCTCCGAGTGCGGGACGTCCGGATCGTCGAACGCGCGCACGACGTGGAGGAGGGCATCGCTCTGGCTCAGCGTGTTCAGCAGCGGACCGCTGAGTCCGCCCGAGCCCACACCCTTGGCGAGACCCGCGATATCCGCATAGGTCACCCTGGCATAGGTGGTCTTGCGCGGCTTGAACATGGCGGAGAGGCGATCGATGCGCTCATCCGGCACGTCGACGATCGATGTGTGAACGTCGAAATGGCCTGAAGAGAACGCCGCGGTCTCCAGGTTGCCGCGGGTCAACGCATTGAAGACGGTGGTCTTGGTGCTGTTCGGGAGTCCGATGATGGCGATATGCATGCTTTATTTTCCGGGTCTGTATCTCTTGGGCAGAGCAAAAATCGGGCCCAAGTATATCATGTGGCGCGGCAATCGAGCCAAACAAGCCGGATGGTTTGGGTCGGATCGGCCGAACAGTGATAGAATGTGACGCGTCGCCGGCCGAGATACGCCTCACGGAGGCGGCCCACCGCGTGACGCGGACGGGAGACCACGAAGTCAAAGGATGAGCCGATGAGAGTATTCATTGCGGGCGTGATGCAGGCATCGTTGCATGGCAAGGGCATCGTGGATCAGGCGTATCGCAACGCCATCGGCGACGCGCTGCTGGCGAAGTGGCCCGAGTTGGACGTCGTTGACCCGCTGGTGCTCCACCCGAATAGCGTGGAGTATGACGACGAGGCCGCGCGGGAGACGTTATTTGCGCTGGTCACCCTCGCCAGTTCGTGCGACCTGGTGATTGCCTACGTGCCGCAGGCCAGCATGGGCACGGCGCTGGAGATGAACGCGGCGTACGAGAGGGGGGTTCCGGTCATCGCCATCTCGCCCCTGCGGGAGAACTGGGTCATCCGCGCATTGTCGACGCGCGTGTTTCCCGATCTACCCGCGTTCGCCGCGTTCCTCGATTCACTGGAGAGGCCGGCGCAGTTAATTGACATGGGTCTGGCGTAACGGTAAAATCGAAGTACGCCCCCATAGCTCAAAGGATAGAGCATCTGCCTTCTAAGCAGGTGGTTGCAGGTTCGAGTCCTGCTGGGGGTACTCGCGACGCATTCACGCCTGCAGGGCAGCCCACTGCGCCCGGTTTGAACCGTGGCGATTCGTGCCAGGTATCTGCTTAAATGCAATGGGGGGAGAACCCCCCCAGGCTCTCCCCCCATCACCCAAGTCCACCAACCCACTCATCCGATTGACTATAAGCCCATGTGCCAATAAACGCCGCCCCCCAGGACTCCCACCGATCCTTTGCGCCAGTCAACACGCCGTGACCTGCAAGGCGGTTAGGCATCAGTATAGGCAGCAGCATCTTTATTGTCATCGGCCGAATGTCGCAATCTGACGGCGCATGGGGGCGGACGAATGACGCACTCCTTCCGCCTGCACTCAGGCGGGACGCACCGGTCTTCCCTCGCGGGCCGATCGAAGGAGGGCGCTGATGGTCAGAACGTTCAGCCGGCTGTCACTCAGGGGGATGCGCTGGGGGGTTCCGGCCACAGCTGCATCGTACAGGTCCTCGACCTCGCCCAGGTAGGTCAGGTCGTCGCCCATCTTAAGCACCTCGACGGGTTGATCGGTGCGGTGGAAGTAGAGACGCGCATTCGGCTCGGGCTTGAAGCTTTGGGTGAGGGTAATGCGCCCCTCGCTGCCCACGAACTCCATCGGGCTGGCTGGAAACGACTGGAAGCTGCTGTCGAACTGAGCGTAGACGCCTCCGGCGAAGCGCATCTGCCCGAAGAACGAAATGTCAACGCCGGTGGGTCCCACGATCTGCCAGCCCATCACTTCCTCCGGCGCCGCGCCGCCCATGACCGTGCGGGCGTAGCTGATCGGATAGCAGCCCAGGTCCCAGATGCTGCCGCCGCCCAGCTCCGGATCCAGGCGTACGTTGTTCGGGCGCTTGTTGTGGAACGTGAAGCCGCCCCGGACAAGGCGTAGCTCGCCGATGGCGCCGCTGGCGATCAGTTCCTGGACTTTCAGCGTCTGCGGATGGTGGCGATACATGAAGGCCTCGGCGACCACGATGCTGTTGCGGGCGGCCGCCGCGCTGATCGCGTCGACTTCTTCCACGCTCATCGCCAGCGGTTTCTCGCACAGGACATGCTTCCCCGCATCCGCAGCCCTGATCGCCCATTCGGCATGCAGGCTGTTCGGCATGGAAATGTACACCACATCGATCTCGGGATCGGCGAGCAGCGCATCATAGCTGCCGTACGCGCGCTCGATCCCGTTCTGGGACGCATAGTCGCGCACCCGTACCTCATCCCGGCTCGCGACTGCCATGAGGTGGTTCCGCGGAGACGCGGCCAGCGGTTTGATGAGTGCCTGATTGATGCGCGCAGTGCTCAGAATGCCCCATTGCAGGATTCGTGATTTCACATGGTCCTCCCAAGAGTGTCGGCCGGCGCACCGCATCGTGCCGGGTGCACGGCCATCGGACGAGCCGAGACTCGACATCAACCGAACAGATGCTCCAGGCCGCGCCAGACGTCGTTGCGCCATGAAGGGTAGTTGTGCCCGCCGTTGTACTCGCGAAGGGTCACGTCATACACGCGCTCGCCCAGCAGGGCGGCTAACCGCCGGTTCGGTCCCAGCAGCCATTCGTACCGCCCCACGTCCAGCCATACTTTGAGCTGGGGAGTCGGGCCGTTGCGGACCAGAGCGTGGAGCACTGTCTCCACTTCGGCAAGCTCAAATGCCCCGGACTGGCTGATCACCTGGCCGAAGACGTCCGGAGCCCGCATGCCGAGGTACGCTGCCATCAAGCCGCCCATCGAGGCGCCGAGCACGCCGAATGCCCCGGGATGCCCGGCGGGATCCAGCAGGTTCAGGTGCTCCTGCGCAAGCGATAGTACGTCAGTCAGGACGAAGTGGGCGGTCGCGTCGCTGCAGAGGTACTCGACGCCGCGCGCCCTGCCGCCGTTGTCAACGAGCGCGAGCGCGATCGGCCGGATCCGCCGTTCTGCGATCAGGTTATCGACGATGTGTGCGATGCGCCCGCGCGTCCGGTACTCTTCCCCATCAAAGACGACCACCAACGGAACCGGGGCTGCAGTCACAGGATGGTACAGGTGAACCCGCCGGACGCCGTTGGCCAGCAGCCAGTCATTCTCGATCCGGTGCCGCGTCACTTTCCCCTGTGCCACGCCGCGCCGGCGCTCGGCGAGGGGCGTGGGTGCTGCCGCGGGCATGTAGAAGTAGTGATTCACGTGGCCGAGGCCGTTGGGTGTGGTGCGATCATTGAATGGGTCGGGAACCCTGGCATCGTCACCCGGCTCGGTCATGAGCGCGTATTCCATGTAGGCATCCGGCGGCAGCTCTATCGAGCGTGTCCATGCGCCCGCGCCGGCCTGCGACCAGGATGCGGGCGGATCCGGCTCCCAACCGTTGAAATCGCCCGCAAGGAAGGGGGGATTGCCTCCGTGCCATACGAACGTGGCGCTCGTGCCGTCGATGATGGGAGTGCCCATCTCACGGGCGTGTGACAGAAGTGACTGCATCGCGGCTCCAGAATCCGATCGGGTTTGTTCCGTCTGCTATGGCGCGCATGCTACCACAGTGGAGGGGCTCGCGCAACAGGCTTTCGCAGTCCCGGCCACACCCTGCGCGGCGGGCTGCGGGCAGCACGCGCGATTTGCCCGCGTTTTTGTCGACTCAGACACAACGGAGTATACTGCCCGGCAGAACATGCCAGTGGCGACTCGGCGCCGGCCTGCCCGGAGACGGTCGCTTTTTCTTTGTCACACGTACGCGCGGCCCGCAGGGTCGGCCGGCGTCGTCATGGGGAAGGGTTCCCAATTGCTGATAGTATTCTATACGGTGGTCGCTCTGTGGCTGAGCCTTTACGGCTTCCAGGCCATCGTACTCACTGCCCTGTATCTGCGCCATCGAAACCGGACGAGTCCTCTCGCTGAAGTGGCCGATACTGACTGGCCCGTCACTGTCGTACAATTGCCCGTCTACAACGAGCGCTATGTCGTGGAGCGGCTCATCGACGCTGCGGCGGCGCTTGACTATCCGCCGGACAAGCTGATCATCCAGGTGCTCGACGATTCGACGGATGAGACCACTCAGATCGCGACGGCCAGGGCCGAGTACCACCGCGCGCGCGGGCTCGACGTCAGGGTGATTCATCGGGTTGACCGGCAGGGCTACAAGGCCGGCGCGCTCGCCGAGGGCCTGGCACAGGTGGACGCGGAGTTCGCCGCGGTATTCGACGCCGATTTCCGGCCGCTGCCCGACTTCCTCCGCAAGACCGTTGCTGCGCTGTTGGCCCGGCCCGATGCCGGCATGGTTCAGACGCGCTGGTCGCACCTGAATCAGGAGTACTCTTATCTCACCCGCGCACAATCGATCGCGTTGGACGGCCACTTTGTCGTCGAGCAAACGGCGCGTAACCGCTCGGGCCTGTTGATCAACTTCAACGGTTCAGGGGGCGTGTGGCGCCGCGCGTGCATCGACTCGGCCGGGGGGTGGCAGGCTGACACCATGACCGAGGACATGGACCTCAGCTACCGGGCCCAGCTGGCGGGCTGGCGTACGCTCT
>CAZMIS010000166.1:0-8858 GCA_964566325.1 uncultured Anaerolineales bacterium | reverse complement strand
TCTGGGCCAGCAGGATCGAGAGCTGCTCCCGCGCCAGTTCCAGGTCCAGCTCGTGGACGTCCTCAGCAGGCACTATGCGCCACGGGTGATCCGCACCTATCCGCGCGACGACGCCGGATGACGTTTCCTTAGCAGTTTTTGCAGCCGTTCCCGCGCCGTCAGCGGGTTGACCGGCTGGCTCAGCACCTCCGGCCACAGTGCTTCGATGATCAGGCGATACAGGGGGTAATTGGGAGCGCATCTGAGCCCGGCGGGGGTGCTTAGCAGAAGCTCCAGCAGGCCGCGGTGGTTGAAGGGCGTGAACGCATCCTGGACGATATCCCACTCGACCTGCGCGAATGCCTGCCAGCTGCCCATCCGGTGTTCCCAATAGAAAAGATCCAGGATGTCCAGGTTTGCTTCGGCGGTCGCCTCATGGGCCTGTCCGTACCACGCGGTGACCTGTTCCTGGGCGAGCGGCACGCCGGGCCAGCCCTTGACCAGCGCCACGATCTGGCTGGGGTCCGTGATGGCTGGATGCGTTCCGTTCTTGTAGTAGAAACACCTCGCGATCTCCGAGCAATTGCCCTTAATACACACTCTTCCGGCAGGGTACTCCTCGAACATGGCGTAGGCCATGAATCCATAGTCATCCATGTGCACGGGCGACACGTTCTGCTCGTAAAGCGCCTGAAACCACGCCGGCACGGGGCGGTTACAGTCGAACACGCGGTGCTGCAGGCCCAGCGATTGCAGGAGCCTTCGGGGGATCCGGATGTCGTTGGCCCCGGGGTGCAGGTCGCGGTATTGCAGGGTGAAGTAGTATAGCTCCCCGGCGATGTCCTTCGACGCGCTGAGAATCGTCCTTGAGTCCCAGCCGGCCGTCAGTGGCAGAGCCAATGGGGCACGGCTGTTGGCCGCCAGCATCAACCGGCGGAGCTGATCAGCCGCGTGCGCGACGACCCGATCCACCGGCTGCTGCACCAGCGGGCGGCGCGGCCAATAGCGCGTCTGCTCCAGCGTGGACAGGCGCAGGTAGTGGTTGGGGACCAGGTGCGCCACGCCCTCATAGAGGGTGCATCCGCTGGGGATCCAGTGCTCGAGATGGGTCCTGACGTAGTCTGACTCAGTGTAGAACCGGTAACGCTCCCCCTCGGCGAGCGGCATGACCAGCTTGAAGATCAGCGGTTGGGAGCCGGCAAAGATCTTGTCCCCGTGCGTCGTGTAGCAGACCGTGCGAAAGCCGCAAGGATCGTGGAACAACACGACATCATCGGGCGTCGCGACGATCAGGACGTATCGGCCGGAGATAGCGTCCAGGTAGCGGCTGATGCGATCGACCGAGCCGCCCATGTCCGCAATGGTTTGCAGCACTTCGGCATCCGAACGGCTAGGGAAGTCGGGATCCAGGAGGAAGCCCACCGCAACCGCGGTCACGCCGCCCGCGGCGGCCGCCGCACTGGTCAGTTCCACGTCGGGGTGGGCGTAGATGATGTACTGGCCGGCACGCGCCTGCTGCCAGTGATCCAGCGCAGGGCAGGGTTCCGGCGTCATGAGGAACTGCCGGCGAAACAACAGGTGGCTGTCGGGCATTGGGCTCTCTTCCGTCTGCATTCGGTTCGCATTGTACACCAACTGGGCCAAAGACGGCGCCTGTCGCCCGTCCCGGCCAATTCTGATTCAATTTGCTGGTTCTAGATGCCTTATGTTATTCTAGTTATCTATGCGACGAGCGCCTGCTTTCTCGATGTGCTCGCGCTATTCCTGTCGAGTCCGTGAATGCGTTACAACTCTGCCGGGTTCCCCGATATCGTTTGCTCTTGCCTGCACGGCGTCACCGCATGATTCCACATCCCGCCACGGTAGATCGGCCGGCCGTACGGCGCACCGAGGGACCGCGCGTCGCCCAGATGCTGATCGGCGTGTTGGTGAGTGGCTTCCTGCTGTGGCTGACCGTGCGCCAGATCCGTCTCGCCGACGTTGCCGCTGCCCTGCAGCAGGCGAACCTGTGGTACCTGGTTCCGGCGATTGTCACCTACTTCGTCGACCTCGGGGTGCGGACGTGGCGGTGGCGGGTCCTGTTGAGCCCCGTACGGCCGGTCAGGTGGCGGGATCTGTATCCGGTCATGACGATCGGCTACATGAGCAATATGCTGCTGCCGGCACGCATGGGTGAATTCGTGCGGGCTGCAGTGCTGGCTCGCCGCGGCGTCGCTGCCAGCGCAGCGCTGGGGAGCATTGCCACCGAACGCGTGCTGGATGGCCTGACCACGGTCGCAATCCTCCTGGTGGCCTCCCGCTTCCTGGTGTTGCCCGATTGGCTGGTCGCCGGCCTGGTGAGCCTGACCGCACTGTTCGTCGGCGTGCTGGTGGCGCTGATCGCCTTGTTGGCCGGCGGTGGCCGGGTGGATGCGTGGCTGGAAGCGCACGGCCGCCAGGCGCCACTGATCGACAGGGTGCGGGCGTTGCTGGTCCAATTCACCACCGGCGCGGGCGCCCTGCGCAGGCCCAGGTTGCTGGTGCGTGCCATTCTCATCGGACTGCTGGCCTGGTCGTGCAGCGCGCTGCAGTATTTCTGGGTCTTCAGGGCATTTGGCCTGCCGTTGGGCATCGCTGCAGCCTTCTTCGCAGTCAGCGCGGTCGGGCTGAGCAGCGCCATTCCTGCAGCCCCGGGCTACGTCGGGTCCTTCGAGTTTGTCGGCGTGGCATCGCTCGGCCTGCTGGGCGTCGAACCGGGTGTGGCCCTCAGCGCGATCATGGTGATTCACCTTCTTCAGATCGTGCCGGTGACCGTTGCAGGCATGTTACTTGCCTGGCGGGAGGGATTCTCGTTGCGAAGATATCTGCGCCGGCCCGAGGGGCCCGAGGGTTCGGAGGTTTCGCAGCATGGGGCGGCGTGAAAGATTGGCCCTTGCGGCGACGGTGCTGATGGCAGCGGTGCTCCGCCTGATCTACGCCACATTGCCGCGCCTGGTGCGTTGGGATGAGGCCGGCCACCTGATGATTGCGCGCAACCTGGTGGACGGCCTGGGTTACACCTCACGCGCCGGTATGGTCGACATGCACCTGCCGCCCGTCCTGCCCCTGCTCTCCGCGGGCCTGATCAGGCTGGGCCTCAGCCCTGAATGGGCGACGTCCACGATCCACATCGTCACCGGCGCACTGCTGTGCATTCCCGTTTACCTGCTGGCCCGGGCGCTCTATGGCAGCCGTGCGGGCCTCGTGGCGGGATTGCTGGTTGCGGTGTATCCGGCACTTGCGGCGCAGCCGTTCCTTTGGGGGACGATGACCGAGTCGCCGTTCCTGCTGGCCGTTCTCGCGGGCGTGTGGGCAGTCCATCGATCGCTGCAGAGCGGCAAGACCGGGTGGTACGCCGGGGTGGGCCTCTGTTTTGGCCTGGCATACCTGACGCGGCCGGAAGGCCTGGTCGACTTCGCCGTGTTTGGCCTCTTCATGGTGGCGTGGCACCTGGCGCGGCGCTCTTTCTGGCGGTGGGCGACGTTCTGGCGGCTGGCGCTGGCCGTGGCAGTCTGTCTTGTAGTGATGAGCCCCTACGTGCTCTTCCTCCACCGCACCAGCGGGCAGTGGATGCTCAGCGGCAAGACCGGTATCATCCTGGACATCGCGCCCGCGTACATTGCTGACGATCAGGCAGCGCACGACCTTGCGGTATCCCGCTTGGACTCTGCGGGCCGCGAGGTGATGTGGTTCTCGCCCGAGCGTTTCGAGCGCAAGTTCAGCGACTACGTCCTGGAAAACCCCCGCCGCTTCCTGTTCTACGTGCGCAAGAACATGGCCGCCACCTGGGACGCGCTGTTTCACCAGACGCTCTTCTCGCCGTGGGTGGTGGCCCTGGCTGCCCTTGGGCTTTTTGCCCGGCCGTGGGACCGGCGGCGCGGGTGGCGCGAGGGGTTGCTCGTGGCAACGTTGCTGCCGATGGCCAGCTTCTGGGTCTACTTCGTCATCGATCGTTTCCTCATCGGCGCGCTCCCGGCGGGCCTGATCTGGGCCGCGGGCGGCATCGTCCACCTGTCCGGCTGGGCGGTGCAGTCGCTGGACGGGTTGAGGGTGCGGCGAGTTCGCTGGCTGGCAGTTGTGGGCTCAGCCCTGCCCCTTGCGCTCGTACTGGCATTCTCCATCTGGCTCGGATTCTCGCAGCTGCAGGCCGGCCTGGCACGCATGGCCTGGAGCCATAAGGACGCCGGCCGTTGGCTGGAATCGGCCAGCGCGCCGTCGGACGTCATCATGGTGCGCAGCACCGAGGTCGGTCTGTACGCAAATCGCCAGTCGGTCACCAGCCCCAACGCGACCTGGGAGGAGCTGCTGGCGTACGCGCGGGCGCATGATGCGCGCTACCTGGTGGTCGACGAGAACGAAGTGACCAGGTTCCGCCCTCAATTCAGCTTTCTGCTGCAGCCCGAGACGGCGCCTGCCGACGTGACCTATCTGCGGACCTTCACCAATGGTACCGTGACACTGGTGTACCGGATCAACGGGTGAGGCCTTTCCGCAGCATGCCGGCTTCTGATCTGTGCCTCGTGATCCCGCCCAGCCTGGGCACGATCGTCTCGCATCACGAGGCGACATCCGGCATGGGCGCGCTCACCACAGGTCCACACGTCTTCCTGTACGCGCCCCATACGGCAGCCCTCTGTGCCGCGGCCGTGCAACAGGCAGGGCAGCGCGCGGCGGTGCTGGACGCGGTCGGCGCCGGGCCGAATCCGCACGCAGCCAGCGCGTGGATCGTGGAGCAGAGCCCGGCCGTCGTGGCGGTCCTGGTGAGCCACGGCACGCGACTGCCCGACGAGCACTTTCTGAGGCGTCTGCGGGACGCCGGCTGCGAGCGGCCCGTCCTGTTGTTCGGCCCTTCGGCCGCGTTCGTGGCCGAGCCGCTGCTGGCCGAGGAGCTGGCGGACGCTGCGCTGATCGGAGAACCGGAGGCTGCGCTGGCCGGCGCTGTTTCGGCCGTGATGGCGGGCCGCCGCGGGATGCTGCTCGCACGTGACGTTGCACCGGCCCGCTACGACGACAGCAACCTGGTCCGCGATCTCGATGCACTCCCTATGCCGCAGTGGCCGCTGGTCGATTGGCGGCCGTACGGCGCGGCCTCCCTGCTCAGTTCCCGGGGCTGCCCGGCCGGCTGCGCCTGGTGCGCCTACGTTCTGCCGCAGGGCCGGCACTTTCGGGCTCAGAGCGCGGCACGCACGGTCGAGGAACTGGCGTGGACGTGCGAGACGACCGGCAACGCGCGCATCCAGGTCCGCGATCCGGTCTTTGCGCACGACCCGGCGCGGGTTGCCGCCATCTGCGAGGGCATCCTGGCCCGGGGCCTGAAGCTGCGGTTTGCGTGCGAGTCGCGGCCCGAGCACTTCACCGACGAGTTGCTCAGTCTGCTGGCCGCGGCGGGCTGCAACACCATCAAGATCGGATTCGAGAGCGGAGACCGCGCCCTTCTGCAGCGGCTCGGCAGGATAGCGCCGGAGGACGCAGATCGCTACGTGTCCGACGCCGTGCGGGTGGCGCGGACGTGCGACCGGCTTGGCATGGCGTGCCAGGTGTTCGTCATGGCGGGCCTGCCCGGGCAGGACGGCGGATCGCTGGAAATGACCCGGCGCGTCCTGCAGCGTCTGCCGCGGCGGACGACCGTGCGAGCCAAGACCTACGAGGCGCACCCCGGCGTCGATCTGGAGGTGCAGGGTCCTCGGGCCACCCCGCAGGCCCTGCGGCGGCTTGAAGACGTCGTCCGGCCGCCGGCCTGGCATTGGCGTGAGCGTGTCGCGGCGGCCGTGCACCGTATCCGTCCGGCGGCGCAGCCGTTAGCTACTTCGGCGTCTCCCGCGCCCGGCGCGCAGGTGCTCCCGGTGGTGGCTCCCCTGCGCGGTCAGCGCGTCTTCCTCACCGGCGGCAACGGTTTCCTGGGCGGTTATGTTGCCCGCGCGCTGGTCGACGCGGGTGCTTCGGTGGTGGCCCTCGTGCGACCGGAGAGCGACCCGGGTGTTCTGGGTGAATTGGACGCCGACATCTTGCGCGGGGACCTTTGCCGGTCTGAAGGCTGGCAATCTGCGCTCGGGGGATGTACATCTTGTTTTCATCTTGCTGCGCTATATTCGACGTCCGGTGGGCCGGATGCCCTGTATGACGTGAACGTGCGGGGGACCGACCGGCTGCTGGCGGCCTGCGCCCGTTACGGCGTGCGCCGCGTGGTTCATACCAGCACGATCGGCACCGTGGGGCGGCCGGCCGATCCCCGGCTGCTGCCCGACGAGGACACACCGTTCGGGGGATGGGAACAGTCGACCGCCTACGTCAGGTCGAAGTTGCTGGGTGAGTTGGTCGCGCTCAGTTGGCAGGGCGCGGGCCCGGAGGTGGTGGTCGTCAAGCCGACAGCGCCGGTGGGTGCAGGCGATGCACGACCGAGTGCGACGGGCCGGCGCATCCTGGCTGCGCTCCGCGGCGAAGCGATCCCTTATCCGGCCGGCGGCATCAACTTTGCGCCTGCACGCGACATTGCTGCCGGCATGCTGTCGGCAGGAGAACGCGGCCGCGCGGGCAGAACGTACATCCTGGGCCATCGGGAGGGCAACCTCGACCGCGAGGCCTTCCTGGGCCTCGTGACCGCGTCCGCGGGGATGGCTCCCGTGCGCCCAAGGCCATCGTCCAAGGGCAGTTCCTGGCCTCCCGCACTGACCGCCAGTCCCGAGCGGGCGGTGAGCGAGCTTGGGATGCCGCAGACGGATCTCCGGACAGCCTTCGAGGAGTCTGTTGCCTGGTACCGGAATGAGGGTTATGAGTTCACCGCGTGATCGCTGGATCGGCTTCTGGATGGCTCGCTCCGGGCGCGGAGCGGCCGGCCGCCTGGCGACCCGGCTGGCCATGTGGGCCGTGCCGCGGTTTCGCGGGAGGCGCCTGTTGGCCCAGCGAAGCCCGCGTGGATTCATCTCGCCGGAAGCCGACATCGTGTGCAGCGACCTGCGCCTGGGCGCACACTGCTTCATCGACGACGACGTCGTCATCTACAATCGCAGTGGTGGCAGGCACGTCAGCCTGGGCGACAGCGCTCACCTCTATCGCGGCACGATGGTGGAGGCGGGGCAGGGCGGCTGCGTCGAGATCGGCGCGCACACCCACATCCAGTCCTACTGCCAGTTGATCGGCTGGGTGGGCAGCATCCGCATCGGCCGGGAAGTGCAGATCGCGCCTGCCTGTGCGTTCTATCCGTACGAGCATGGCATCGCGGCCGGCGAGCCGATCAATCGCCAGCCGTTGCGCAGCACCGGCGATATCGTGATCGAAGATGGCGCGTGGCTCGGCTACGGCGTCATCGTCCTGGAGGGCGTGACGATCGGGGCCGGCGCGGTGGTGGGCGCGGGTGCGGTCGTCACGCACAGCGTCCCTGCGGGCGCAATCGTCACGGGGGTGCCCGCAAAGGTGATGGGGCAGCGCGCCTGAGCCGTGACGGCGGCGCCTCAACACATACCATACCAGAACCTAGGAGCAAACTGACCATGAGACATGAAACGACTCATCACGCCGCGAGACACCGCTGGCTGCTGTTCGCCGGCGTGCTTGCCGGCGTGCTGCTTGCCGTTTCGACGGTCCTGACGGCCGGCCCTATCAGCATGGCCTCATCCGTCGACCAGCCGGAAGAGACCCTGCAGTGGACGAAGGTGCACACCGCGGCGGGCGTCCGCTGGAACCGGATGACGTTCGTCGATGACCAGATCGGCTACGCGGTCGGCGGAGATCATTGGGACAAGGCCACGGGCCCTTCCAGCTTCGCCAAGACGACCGACGGCGGCCTGACCTGGGTCACGAAACAGATTCCCGGTTCCCGCCACTACATGATGGGCATCGCGTGCAAGGATGCTCTGCAGTGCTGGGTTGCCGGCACGAATCAGGTCTGGGCCACGACGGATGGCGGCGCGACCTGGACGCAGCTGCCCAATCCCGGGTACGGTGGGTTCTTCTGGTCTGTCGGGGCCGCCACGGATCAACTGGCCGTGCTGGTAGGCACGACCGGCTATGCGGCAGACACTGCTTTGAATGCCAACTTCCTGCGCTCCACCAACGGGACCAGCTTCACCAAGATCGTCGTCGGCCTGACGCTTGTACAATGGGACATCGAGTGCCTGCCGGGCGGCGTCTGCAACAGCGCAGCCAAGAACCAGATGTACCGTTCCACCAACTATGGACGCACCTGGACCAGGATGCCGGTTGGAACCGCCAACCTCGGGCGATTCTATGGCGTGAGCTGCACCGACGCCAACACGTGCTGGATGGTAGGCCACCGGGTCGACGATGCGGCGTCGTCGCCGTTCAACCCGATGCTCTATACGAAGGACGGCGGCAAGACGTGGATCCGCCCCTCGATACCCGACATGCCGAAGAAGGGTCACCTGTGGGACGTCCAGATGCTGGACAATGAACACGGGTATGCGGTCGGCTGTGACTCTGTGGCGGACATCGACGAGAAATGCTCGACCCCCGGGATCGTCTTCATGACGACCGACGGGCACAACTGGAGCTCCGTGCCCGCGCCGGTGCTGGAGACCGGCAAGACGCCGGGCCTGACGGATTTGTGGGTCTTCTCGATGAACGACGTCTATGCGGTGGACTGGGAAGGCAATATCTGGCATGGCACGACCGGGCCAGGGACGACGCCGACGCCGACCGGGACGCCGACTGAGACAGAGACGCCGACGCCAACCGGGACGCCGACGTCAACCGAGACGCCGACGCACACGCCGACTCCGACCGCCACGGCAACCCCATCACCGACTGTGACCCCGGAAGCTGGCTCTGTGGCCGGGGTCGTCTTCCATGACCTGAACGGGGATGCGCAGCGCACCGAGGATGAACCCGGCCTCCCTGGGGCCGGC
>CAZMIS010000165.1:0-8893 GCA_964566325.1 uncultured Anaerolineales bacterium | reverse complement strand
ATGTGTGGCATTCGTGGTATCTGTGGTATTTATCTCTCTTTTTTACTGAGTAAAGAGAGAGATAGAGAGGAGGGAGAGAGAGAGTGAACCTTACAGAAAGAGCGCTCTTGTGGGTGCACCAAGGTTATTCGGTCATGCCTTTGAACGGGAAGGTACCAGTGATGCGGAGTTGGAAGCATCTCAGGGATGAATTGCCGACCGAGGGAGACGTTGTGAGATGGTGTGAGAACTGGCCTAGTGTAGGGCTCCTCGCAAGCCGAGGTTTGGTGTTCGTGGATTTTGACCGGCTTGGCCTGTGGTCCGAGGCTCAAGCAATGACATACGGTCTGACAGGTCTCGAACTGGACCGGTTTTACCACGTCCGCACCAGACGAGGAGTCCATTTGTACGTCAAGACCGCTGAGCAAGTTGCCTCACGACACATTATCGGACAGGTTGACATAATTACCAAGACCTATGTGGTCATGTCTGGAAGCCGAGTCGAAGACTTCGAGTATCGAGCCGCCGATGAACGAGCGCCGATACTGGAGCTTGCCGACTTCGAAACCTTTGTGCGGCCCTGGTTGCCGGTTGGTGCGGTTGGTGCGGAGTCTGTTTTCTACACTAGGCCGACTCTGCCGATTGTCCCGCTTCAACCGGTCCCGACCACAACCGACAACGTGAACCTTTCGGTGTGGGAGAGAGCGAAGTCGGTCCCGATTTGTGACGTGCTCGGTGTCCAGTTGGTCACACAAGGCGAGCGGTACGGTATGGCACGGTGTCCTTTGCACGACGACCGGACTCCGAGCCTCTCGGTTGACCTGTGGACCAATCGAGTCTCCTGTTTGGCCGGTTGCACCGGGAGACACGGTTGGGACTCAGTAGATGCGGCCGCATGGCGCTTTGGCGAGCCAAACTTGTACAAAGCGGCGCTCAAACTGGTCAACAGATAAGGAGACACAAAAACGTGAGAAATGTTAAGGAAAAAAACTTGTCACCGAAGCAATATGCGGCGCTAGCCGCACTGTTGAAAGACCCAAGCATTCCGAAGGCAGCGAAAGCGGCCGGTGTGACTGTGACAACCGTATACCGTTGGATGGGCCAAAACAGCTTTGCGAGTGAGTTGCGCCGGCTTGAAGGAGAGTTGTTGACCGGTATTGGCCGGCGCCTGTTGGCTCTTGGAGACCAAGCGCAAATGGCCGTCTCGGATGGTCTCGAACCGAGACAGGCAATCAATGCACGACTCCGAGCGGCCGAAATCGTATTCGGTCATGGCGCCAAGCTAGCCGAGTTGACCGATATTATCAGGCGGCTTGAAGAAATCGAAAGGCGAAAGGAGATAGGAAAGTGAGGAGCAATGTGCTTGCACGTGTCAAAGCGCTCGAAGCCAAGTCGGACCAAGTCCGGTTGGTGTTGGTCCCGACCGGCGACGGCCGGTTTCGGCATCGGTTCTCAGGGAGAGTGTTCACCGAGCGAGAAGTTGAAGCGCTTGGCGACCAAGTGTTGATCGTTCAGACCAGAGTGGTTAGAAAGGAAGAGCGAAATGCTCAAGACCAGAGCGCAGATTCTTGACGACATGCGGACCGTGCAACAGTCCCAGTCCTCAAGCTTGCGAACGATGGCGCTCGAACTGGAGCGGGAGCACCAAAGGCTTGTGTTCCGGTTGCGGAACCAGAACCCGGATTCTCAAGCGCTCTGGCGTGAGCTTTTCGCAGAGCGGCACACGGCGCTTGTGACGGCGCTTGCGGCCGTGCTCGAAGCCGGTCCCGAAGGAGACGACAAAGCTTACATGGCCGCTTTGAGAGCGCAGAGGAAACCATGAATCCGAACGATGCAATCAACCGGCTCATTCGGGCGAAAGCCGGTTACGCCAGACCCGAACCCGAAGCCGAAGCCGAGACGAAACCGGAGAATCACGGTTCGGCCGATGGAGGCGCCGGAACCAATTCCAAGCCGAGACCGAGCGGGAACATGGTGATGAACAAGACCATTCGAGACGTGTGGTTGAATACCCGAAAAGGCCGGAAGTGATGGGACTTCTTTACTGGAAGAACGGCATTCCGCATTGCACATTGCACGGACCACTTGAGAATGAACGACTCCAGAACGGCCGGCTCAGTTGTGGATGTGCCGTCTTTCGTGGTCCCGGCATCATTGCCACAATTCGACCAGTTGACCGCCGGCCGGTACGATTGCCGGGAGCACACAAACCGCATGCGAGGTGAGAAAGGAAATACTAGGATGGGAATCGCACAGACAACCGACTGGAAAGAACGGGTTGCCGTTCTCCGCAAAGAACTCGAAAAGGTGCAAGCAGACAGCTTGGACAACCCGCAAGCGCTTGAACGAGCCGCACTTCTGGAAGCCGAGTTGCGAGCGCTGCCGGCGCAACTGAAGGAACAAAAAAAACGAGAAGCGCTTGCCGAGATTGCTCAGCTGCGAGCGGAAGTTGCCGAGCTTTGGGTTGCCTTTGAAGCCGCCAAGTTGGAGAACGACAAAGCGGTTGAAGAAGTCCGAGCCTACCGCAAAAAGCGGAACCGGATCCCGGCTCACCAGATGCAAGCCTACCATGAGGAAGGAGTTCTTCTTGACCGGAGAACGGCGCCGGCTCTCGCACACTACGAACAGATCCGGACCCGGCTTCAAGTGAGATTCACCCGTGCTTGGCTCGCCTATCGGGTGGGACTGGACAATTCGTACTTGAACCGCTGGTCAACCGGTCAACCCAACACGGCAAGCTTGCCGGTTGGCGAGTCGGCTTGGGAGCAAGCTGCCGAGAACTACGGTCGCATGATGTTGCGGCGCTCCGGTTTGTAGAGGAAGAACGGTGCTCGGTGTGAAAGCTTGCCTCTCCTACTGAGCACCGGTTTGACATGGTTTGACCTATGATGTTATGCTCAATAGCACAACGAATGACTCACCTTAAATGTGAGTCACATCCCGGCTCATAACGTAGTTTTCACGTCTAGTACCCCCAGCAGGATTTGAACCCGCGGCCTACTGATCCGAAGTCAGTCGCTCTATCCGCTGAGCTATGGGGGCACACGCGCCGGCATGCGCCAGCCAGCCGAGTATAGCACTACGGGCGACCTTGGGCAAAACGAACCGGTGTGGGTGAGTCGAACAGGGTGAACGCATGAGTTGGGAAACGTTGCGTGGACATCTGCCGAAGATCTTCACGCCGCAGGAGGCGGCGCTGGTGCGCCGCGCTTACGAGTACGCCGAAGCCGCGCATGGCGGCCAGCTGCGCAAGTCGGGCGAGCCCTATATCGTGCATCCCGAGGCCGTCGCAGCCATCCTCGCGGACCTGCGCCTCGACGCACATACGGTGGCCGCGGCCCTGCTGCACGATGTGGCGGAGGACACTCACTACAAGGTGCCCCTGCTGGCCGAGGAGTTCGGCCCGGAGGTCGCCAGCATGGTCGACGGGGTGACCAAGCTGGAGAATATCTCCGACATGGCCGCCTACCCGCTGGACAGTCGCGACCCGAAGGTGGAGAGCTTCCGCAAGATGCTTCTCGCCATGGTGAACGACGTGCGCGTCGTGCTGATCAAGCTGGCCGATCGCCTCCACAACATGCGCACGATGGGCTACATGCCGCCCGACAAGCAGCAGCGCATCTCCCGCGAAACCCTCGACATCTACGCACCCCTCGCCAGCGTCCTGGGCATCTACCAGATCAAGTGGGAACTGGAGGACCTCGCCTTCCGCTACCTCGAGCCCGACATCTACGTCAAGATGAAGAAACAGCTCAACGAGAAGCGGGAGGAGCGGGAGGCGTACGTCGCGTCGATCATCCACTCGCTGCGCACCGAGCTGGCCAGGCACGGCATCGAGGCGAAGATCTCGGGCCGGCCGAAGCATATCTATAGCATCTGGCGAAAGATGAAGCGCAAGGGCGTCACGTTCGACCAGATCTACGACCAGCACGGCCTGCGCCTGGTCGTGGCCGACGTGGCCGACTGCTACGCGGCGCTGGGCGTGGTGCACACGCTGTGGCGCCCGATCAAGGGTGAGTTCGACGACTACATCGCCAACCCGAAGGAGAACCAATACCAGTCGCTGCACACCGCGGTGTTTGGCCCGAACGGCCGCCCCCTGGAGGTGCAGATCCGCACGCCCGACATGGATCGCATCGCGGACGTGGGCATCGCGGCGCACTGGCGTTACAAGTCGCAGACGCGGCACGATGAGGCGTACGAGCGCAAGATCCAATGGCTGCGCTCCGTCCTGGACTGGCAGTCGCAGGAGCAGGCCGGAGGCAGCGAGTTTCTGGCCACGGCCAAGGATGAGCTCTTCAAGGACCGGGTCTACGTCTTCACCCCCAAGGGGGAGGTGATCGACCTGCCGGCCGGCTCCACCCCCATCGACTTCGCGTATCGCGTCCACACCGAGATCGGCCATCGTTGTCGCGGGGCCAAGGTGCGCGGCAAGCTGGTCTCGCTCGACACGGTGCTGCAGAGCGGGGACCAGGTGGAGATCGTCACGACCAAGCGCGGCGGGCCGAGCCGGGACTGGCTCAATCCGCACCTGGGATACGTCCGGACCTCCCGTGCGCGGTCCAAGATCCGCCAGTGGTTCAAGCAGCAGAATCGTGACGAGAACATCGCGGCCGGCCGCGAGATTCTGGACCGCGAGCTCCACCGCCTGAGCGTGGAGAACCTGACGTTCCAGGATGTGGCAGGGCTCTTCGGCTACCAGAACCTGGACGATTTTCTGATCGACCTGGGCACCGGCGATGTGACAACGGCCGACCTGGCCAGACGGGTGCTCCAGCTGAACAAGCCGGAGGAGGTGCTGCGCGAGGCGACCGCGGAGCTGCCGCGCGCGGAGCAGCCCCAGAAGGCGGCGCGGCAGGGGGATGGCATCTCGGTGCAGGGCGCGGGCAGCATGCTCACGGTGATCTCGCGCTGCTGCCATCCGATGCCGCCGGACGAGATCGTCGGGTTCGTCACGCGCGGCCGCGGGGTCTCGGTGCATCGCGCGGACTGCCCCAACGTGATCCGCCTGGATCGGGATCGGATCATCCGGGTGGATTGGGGCGCGTCTCCGCCGCAGCTGTCGCGCGTCAAGATCCGTGTGACCGCGTACGACCGGGCCGGCCTGCTCAAGGACATCATCGAGGTGCTCGACATGGAGAACATCAACATGGAGGACGCCTCGGCCGTGACCGCGCACCGCGACAACCTGGCCGTGATCACGGCCACCGTCGAGGTGCGCGATGCGGAGCAGCTGGGCCGGGTATTGTACAAGATCAACCAGGTGCAGAACGTGCGGGATGTGCGCCGGCTGAAGGGGTGAGCCGGCCGCAGCCATAAGAGAGACCTCCGGGGACGTGCCACCTTTCGGTTGGCCGCACGACCTGCGGAGGTCTTTTGTTGCACCCGGCCGGCGCCCGGATCGGACGCCGTCTACGGCAGCGGCGTCGGCGGGAGCTTGTCGAGGCTCCAGTTGCGCTCGACCGTGGCAGCGGTGCGCAGGTCGGCCAGCCATGTGTCGAAGGCCTCCTGCTTCTTCTGGTACACCGTGTAGAGGTTCAGCTCGCGGGCCGCGTCGCGCTCTTCCACCTTGATGATGTGGTAGCCGAACTGCGTCAGCACGGGCTCGCTGATCTGGCCGGGCTGCAGCGCGAAGGCCGCATCCTCGAACTCCTTCACCAGCCCCTCGTCCCGCGCGAACCAGCTCAGGTCGCCGCCGTCAGCCGCACTTCCCGTGTCATCCGAGAACTGCGCGGCCAGCGCGGCGAAGTCCTCGCCTGCGGCCAGCCGCTGGCGGATCTCCTGGGCAAGCTGCAGCGCCTCCGCATCCGTGCGCGGCGCAGGGGTCGGCGTGGGCAACGGGGTGGCCGTTGCTGCCGGATCCGGCGCGGGCGTCGCGGTGGCGTCCGGGCCTGGCGTGGCGGTGGCCACCGGCTCAGGCGCGGGCGTGCGGATGGCGATCAGGATATGGCGTGCGTGCACCTGTTCGCCGGTGGTGGGCACGTCCTTGGTGACCTCGTCGTACAGCTTCGACTGGAGCAGGTCCGACTCGACCAGCATGCGCCAATCTGCCTCGGTCATTCCCGAGCTCGTCTTCAGCGTGTCCATGTAGGTCTGATACTGCTCGCGGAAGGCTTCCTCGGTGTACGGGGTCGCAGTGGGCGCAGGCGTGCTGGTCGGCGCGGCGGTGCCCTCGGGCGCGGGCGTTGCCGTCGCGTTGGGATCAGGCGTGCTCGTGGGCCATGGGGTCGGCGTTTGGCGATAGAAGCCGAAGGCCTCTTCGACCCGCGCGGTGATCTCCTCTTCCGTCACGGTGATGCCGCGCTGGGCAGCCTGCTCGCGCAGGAGCTGGAGGTCGATCATCTGGTCGAGCACCTGGAGCGCAGCGCCCTGCGGGTCGCTGACCGGCTGGCCCTGCTGAGCCGTCTGGAACCAGTTGAAGCGAACCTGCTTCTGATAGTCCTGCAGGCCGATCCGCTGGCCGTTGATGGTCGCGACGGGCTGGCGCGGCTTGATCACCAACTCCTGGATGACGCCGGCGAGAATGATCAGGAGCAGGACGACGCCGACGCCGAGCAGCCCGAACAGCAGGCGGCGATTCGCCTCCTGATCCTTTCGGCGATAGCCGGCCTGCTTCTTGGTTTCCTCGCGGGGTTCTTTCTCGATACGCTTGGCCATAAGTGTTCCTTGCAGTCGGGCGGGCGATGGCAGGGCCGCTGGGCAGCCCTGCCTCACCCACCGCAGGATCAGCCGTAGCGGCGGATGTGTTCGGCCGTGTAGGGCAGCAGCGCCAGGTAGCGGGCGCGCTTGACCGCGCGGGTCACGCGGCGCTGGTGCTTCGCGCAGGTGCCCGTGCGGCGCCGGGAGTCGATCTGGCCCGTGTCGGACACGAAGCGGCGCAGCAGGTTGATGTCTTTGTAATCGATCGTGTCGATCTTGTCGACGCAGAACGTGCAGATGCGGCGGCGCTGGAAGCGACCGCGGCCGCCCGGTCCACCACGCGGGCGCCGGTCGGGCCGGTCACCGCGCTCGGGCGCAGGCGCGCCCGCCATCTCGCGATCATCCATCATGGTAGTTCTCCGTTCTCAAGGGCTAGAAGCCCATTTCCTCTTCGTAATCGTAATCGTCTGGTTCGCTGCCCGGACGACCGTCCAGGATCATCATCTCGTTGGCGACCACCTCGGTGCGCGAGTGGCGCTGCCCATCCGGATCATCCCAGCTGCGCGTCTGGAGCCGGCCCTCGACATAGACGCGAGTGCCCTTGCGCAGGAACTGGTTGCAGATCTCGGCCAGGTTGCCCCACGCCACGACGTTGAACCACTCGGTGGCTTCGCGTCGTTCGCCGGCACTGGTGGTCCAGCCGCGGCTGACCGCCACGCTGAACGAAGTCACTGGTTTGCCGCTGGGCGTATAGCGCATTTCGGGATCGCGGCCCAGGTTTCCGATGATAAGTACCTTGTTCAGACCTCTTGCCACGGGTCCACGCCTCCCCTCTTCACGATCAGTCCGTACGTCAATCCTCGTCGAGACGAATGACCAGGTGGCGGATGATCTGCTCATCCAGCCGCAGGCTGCGCTCAAGTTCGCGGCTCGCGCTGGGCGCCAACTCGAAGTTGAACTGCACGTAGATGCCTTCGGTTTGCTTCTTGATGGGATACATGAGCGAACGACGGCCCCACACGTTGGTTTCGCTGACCGTGCCGTTGGCGCCCGTGATCCAACCGCTGACTCGCTGAGTCAGGGTCGCGAGGCCTTCGTCATCGAGCTGAGAGGCGGCGATGACGACCATTTCATAGTTGCGTAAAGTCTCCGACATACCGCGCCGGTACCTCCTTTCTTCGGGAATTCCCCTCCGGGGAGGGGGATTGCCGCCGTTCAACACAGCTGGCGCTGTGGGCCGGGGGCAAAAAGGACGAGGGCATGAGCCCTCGCGCAGTAACAGAGATGATAACATAAGGTGGAGCGCCGCGCAAATTGCGGCGCGGGAACCTTGCACCCGGCACGATTTGCCGCCCGGCTGGTTGGTTCGACGTGTGTCGCGGTGGCAGCGCGATATCACCGCGACGCACGCCGTCGTAGAGACGTAGCATGCTCCGTCTCTACAGGTTGAAGCGGAAGGTCAGGACGTCGCCGTCCTGGACCACGTACTCCTTGCCCTCCAGCCGGACGCTGCCCTGGGCGCGCGCACCGGCTACCCCGCCTTCCGCCACGAGCACGCGCTGCGGGACGACCTCGGCGCGGATGAACCCGCGCTGGATGTCGGTGTGCACCTTGCCCGCGGCCTCCCAGGCGTTCTGACCCCGGCGCAGGATCCAGGCGCGGCTCTCCTTGCCGCCCGCAATGGTGAAGAACGTGATCAGGTCCAGGAGGCGATAGCTCTCGTGGATCAGGCGATGCAGGCCCGGTTCGGGCAGGCCGAGATCCTTGCGATACTCCGCGGCTTCTGCCGGGTCCCAGTTGATCAGCTCGGCCTCACACGCAGCGCAGAGGACCAGGCAGGCGGCGCCCTCGGCCGCCGCGCGGCCGCGCACCGCCGCGGCGACCGGATCGCCGCTGGGCAGCAGGTCCTCCCCCACGTTGACCACGTAGAGCCGCGGCTTGCCGCTGAGCAGGGGGAAATCGGTGACCCAATCTGCGTGATGCGCAGGCTCGGGGAAGGTGACGGCCGCCGCACCCCGGTTGAGGTGCTCGCGCAGGCGATCCAGCCACGCCAATTGGTCCGCGAAGTCGCGCGGCCGCGCCTTGGCCTGGCCCTGCACCTTCTCGATGCGGCGGTCGACCGCGGCGATGTCGGCGAGGATCAGCTCGGTCTCCAGGGTGTCGAGATCGTAGAGTGGGTCCACGCGGTCGCCCGCGGTGGGCACGTCGGGGTCCTCGAAGCCGCGCAGGACGAGGAGCACCGCGTCCACGTTGCGGATGTGGCCGAGGAATTGGT
>CAZMIS010000164.1:0-8954 GCA_964566325.1 uncultured Anaerolineales bacterium | reverse complement strand
CGGACCTGCTCGTGGCGAAGGGCGCCAGCCTCGACCTGGTGACGCAGGCGGAGACGATCGACGCGCACCGCCACGTGCGCGAGGACCTGTGGCTCAGCAGCCTGGCCTACGCCGCGGCCGAGCTGGCCGATGCCTTCACGGTGGACGAGGACCCGAACGCGGCGCTCTTCGACCTGCTGCTCGACACGGTGGGCCGCCTGGACAGCGGGCAGCCTTCCAGCCTGGCCATGCGCTACTTCGAGCTGCACCTGCTCGCGCTGGTGGGCTACCAGCCCCAGCTCTTCCATTGCGTCCACTGCAGCCGTCCGCTGGAGCCGGTGGTGAACTTCCTGAGCCTCGACCGCGGCGGCTGCCTGTGTCCGCAACACGGGGCCAACGTCGATGGCACCATCGCCCTGCCCCTCGACGTGCTCAAGGTGCTGCGCTATCTGCAGGCCCATCCCTGGGATCAGATCGCGGTCCTGCAGCTGCGTCCCGAGGTGCTCGCGCAGGTGGAATCGATCCTGGCGCGCTACATCGTCTATCACCTCGAACGCACGCTGCGCGCGCCTGTGTTCCTCGAAAAGCTGCGCAGGGCGCTGATCGCGCCGAAGGAATGACCGATCGTGGAGATGAAGGCCTACCAGGAGTGGCTTGAAGCGTGGGATCGGGCGCGCGGTTGGGACCGCGTTGCCCCCTCTCACACGCTGGTGCATGTCATGGAAGAACTGGGCGAGGTCGCCCGGCTCATGCTGGCGTGGGAGGGCTACAAGGAGGCCCCGAGCCCCGAGGCGCTGCACGACGCGCTGGAGGAGGAGCTCTCGGACGTGTTCGTCTTCCTCTTCAAGCTGGCGTACCAGCTGGATGTCGACGTCGAGGCGGCCCTGGTGCGCGGCCAGGCCAAGGCCGAGGGCCGCTACGATGACGTGACTGCGGCCCGCGCCATGCTGGCGCGCTACCACGCGCGACAGGCCGAGGCCGCCGACCGGCTGCTGAAGGGCCCCGGCACGGGTTGACGAGAAGCGTCCTGCCGGGTATGATTCCGAACTGGCAAAGCATAGCCATGCGTTGTAAGCCGGCCTTGGTCCAAGCGCCGGCTTTTTCTTCTTGAGACAGGAAATGACTACGATGAAACCGCTATCATTCCAGGAAGTCATCATGCGCCTGCAGGCGTATTGGGCCGAGCAGGGATGCCTGATCTGGCAGCCCTACAGCGAGAAGGTGGGCGCGGGCACGGCGAATCCCGGCACCATCCTGCGCGTGCTGGGTCCCGAGCCGTGGAACGTGGCCTACGTCGAGCCGAGCTACCGGCCGGACGACGGGCGCTACGCGGAGAACCCGAACCGCATGCAGATGCACACGCAGTTCCAGGTGATCCTGCAGCCCGCGCCGGAAAACTCGCAGGAGCTCTACCTGCGCAGCCTTGAAGCCATCGGCATCGACCGGCGGATGCACGACATCCGCTTCGTGGAGGACAACTGGGCCTCTCCCGCGCTCGGCGCCTGGGGCCTCGGCTGGGAGGTGTGGCTGGATGGGATGGAGATCACCCAGTACACCTACTTCCAGCAGGCCGGTGGCCTGACCCTGGATCCCGTCGCGATCGAGTACACCTATGGCCTGGAACGCATCGTCATGTTCCTGCAGGGCGTCAAGGAGGTCTGGCAGATCGACTGGGACGGCCGGCGCACCTACGGCGACGTGCTCAAGTCGCCCGAGATCGAGCACTGCAGGTACGAGTTCGAGATCGCCGACGTGGGCCGCCTGAAGCAGATGTACGAGCTGTTCGAGGCGGAGGCCCAGAGCTGCCTGGCGCACAAGCTGGTCATTCCCGCGCACGACTACGTGCTGCGCTGTTCCCACACGTTCAACCTGCTCGACGCGCGCGGTGCGGTCGGCGTGACCGAGCGCGCCCACTTCTTCGCGCGCATGCGCGACCTGGCCCACCAGGTGTCGCTCGCCTACGTGGAGCAGCGCGAGCGGGAGGAGTTCCCCTGGATTGAAGATGCCCCATTGAAGATTGAAGATTCGTCCGCGCCATCCGAAACGGTCAATCTTCAATCTTCAATCTTCAATCTTCAATCGTCGCCCTATTTGTTGGAAATCGGCACCGAGGAACTGCCGGCCGGCGATCTCGTCGATGCGCTGGCCCAGCTCGAGGTCAGCGTGCCGAAGCTGCTCGATGAGCTGCGGCTGAGCCACGGCGCGATCACCGTGCACGGGACGCCGCGGCGAACGGTGGTGCTGATCGAGGGGCTCGCGGGAACCCAGGCCGACCTGGAGACACAGGTGAAGGGGCCGCCCGCGGACCGCGCGTTCGACGCGGCCGGCGCGGCCACCCCGGCCGCGGTCGGGTTTGCGCGCAAGAACGGCGTGCCGGTGGAATCGCTCGTGGTGCGCGAGGAGGGCGGCGGGCGTTACGCCTTCGCGGTCGTGCGCCGCGAAGGACGGCCGACGCTCGAGGTGCTGCCGCCCGCGTTGCCCGGCCTGGTAGCCGGCATCAAGTTCGGCAAGACCATGCGCTGGAACGCGACCAACGTGGCGTTCTCGCGGCCGATCCGCTGGATCGTCTCGCTGTGGGGTGAGACGGTGGCGCCGTTCACCTATGCAGGCGTCGCGGCCGGGCGCACGACGCGCGGCCCTCGCGCCGAGGGCTCGCCCGAGCTAGAAGTGACCGGCGCGGACACCTACCTGCCGCTCATGGCCGAGCATCACGTGATCGTGGACCGGGCCGCGCGCCGCGCGACCATTGCCGCGCAGGTGGCGGCGCTGGCCGCGCAAGTCGGCGGCGAGGTTCCCGACGACCCGGCGCTGCTGGACGAGGTCACCGATCTGGTGGAGCAGCCCACCGCGCTGCGGGGCAGCTTCTCGCCCGACTACCTGCGCCTGCCGAAGGAAGTGCTCATCACGGTGATGAAGAAGCACCAGCGCTACTTCCCGGTGGTGGCCGGCGGCGCCATGCTGCCGTACTTCATCACGGTCCGCAACGGTCCGGCGGAGTTCATCGACTCCGTGCGTGAGGGCAACGAGGGCGTCATCCGGGCGCGCTATGCCGACGCGGCGTACTTCTTCCGCGCGGACACGACGCGGCCCCTGGCCGAGTTCACCCCCCGCCTGGCCACGCTGACCTTCCAGCAGAAGCTCGGCTCGATGCTCGACAAGGTCCACCGGGTCGAGCGCCTGGCGCCCGTTCTCGCCGGGAGCCTGGGGCTGTCGGCCGCGGAACGGGAGACCGCACAGGCCGCGGCCGCGCTCTTCAAGAGCGACCTGGCCACGCAGATGGTCGTCGAGCTGACCTCTTTGCAGGGGGTCATGGGCCGCGAGTATGCCCGGCTGTCGGGCGAGCCCGAGGCGGTCGCCCATGCCATCTACGAGCACTACCTGCCGCGCTTCCAGGGCGACGCACCGCCGGCCTCGAAGCCCGGGCTCCTGCTCGGCATTGCCAACCGGCTCGATTCGCTGGTCGGCCTTTTTGCGGTGAACCTGGCGCCGACGAGCACGGCCGATCCGTTCGGCCTGCGCCGCGACGCGCTCGGCCTGGTCGGTGCACTGATCGGCCGCCAACAGCCGTTCGATCTGCGGCCGGCCCTGGCGGCAGTGGCCGCGCAGATGCCCGTCGAGGTCGCGCCGCAGGTGCTGGACGACGTGCTTCTGTTCATCCGTGACCGGCTGTACGGCTGGCTGCGCGAGCAGGGATGGGCGCACGACGTGGTCAATGCAGTGCTCGCGGAGCAGAGCCACGATCCGTATCGCGCGGCGAAGGCCGCGCGGGAGCTGGCCGCGCTCGCGCAGGCGCCGGGCTGGGCCGACGTGTTGACCGCCTACGCGCGCTGCAAGCGGATCACCCGGCCGCTGAGCGAGACGTACGCGCTCGCAGCCGAGCACTACACGGACGCGCCGACGCGCGGCCTGTACGAGGCTGCGCAGGCCGCGACCGCGCGGATGGCGGCGGCCGGCGCCGGGCCCGGAGGTGAGCCCGGTGTGGCGCTGCTGGGCGAGGTGTTGGCAGACCTGCAGGGCCCGATCAACCGCTTCTTCACCGACGTGCTGGTCATGGCGGAGGACCAGGCGGTCCGCGAGGCAAGGCTGGCCCTGGTCCAACGCATCGCGGCGCTCCCGAACGGCATCGCCGATCTGAGCCAGTTGCAGGGGTTCTAGAACCTGACCATGACCCCACGCAGGCTTCTCGTTCGACGTTCGCCCGGACATCAATGTCCGGGCTACACAACAACGCCCGCTGAAGCGGGCTGCTTGCAGGCAACGACGCCCAGCCCCATTGATGGGGCGCAGCTTGATAGCCCGGCGATGAATCGCCGGGCGGTGAGACCATGATCCCACGAAAACTACGTGTCTGCGGCTTCATGTGTTACCAGGAGGAGCAGGCGCTCGAGTTCACCGGCATGCACATGACCAGCCTGACAGGCGACAATGGGCATGGCAAGTCGGCCCTGCTCGACGCGATCACCTGGGCGCTGTGGGGCAAGGCGCGCGCGCGGCGCGATGACGAGCTGATCACCCTCGGCCTCACCGAGATGTGGGTCGATCTGGAGTTTGCACTCGGTTCCCAGGTGTATCGTGTCTGGCGCCAGCGCAGCAAGCGCGGGCGCGGGCAGAGCGACCTGCACTTCTACATCTGGGACGAGACGCAGGGCGATTGGCGCCTGCTGGACGAGGGCAACCTGCTCCAACGACAGGCGCAGATCATCCGCACCCTGCGGCTCGACTACGAGACGTTCGTCAATTCGGCATTCCTCCTCCAGGGCCGCGCAGACTCCTTCACGGTCAAGACCCCGACCGAACGGAAGCAGATCCTGGCCGACATCCTGGGGCTGGGCCGCTACGACCAGTACGAGGAGCGCGCGAAATCGGCCGTCCAGGTGCGCAGGGAGCGCACGATCGGTATCGAGTCCGAGCTCAGGTCGATCGACGCAGAGCTGGCCGATCGGGCAACCGTGGAGGCCCGCCTGGCCGAGGCGCGCCACGCCGTCGAATCCGCCCAGGCGGCCCTGAGCCTGGCCGAGGCCGAACGGACTGCGGCGCGGAGCCAGGTTCAGGCGCTCCGCGCCCAGCAGCAACAACTCAAGGATCTGCTGGCGCGCACGGAGCGCGACGAGCGCGAGCTGGCGGACCTTCGTTCGCAGCTGGCGCAGGCCAACGCGCGGCTGCGCACGCTGGAGACCACGGTGGCGCAGCGAGACGAGATCGAGGCCGGCTGGCGCGAGTTGGAGGCGGTCCGTGCGGCCGAGGCCGGATGGAACGAGCGGCTGCGCCGCTACAGCGAGCTGCAGGCGCGCGTGACCCGTGCCCAGCGCGCGGTCGACCAGGCGCGCATGGAGCTGGCCTCCGAAGCGCGGCGGCTCGAGGATCGCAGCACGGAATTGGGTGCGAAGGCCGCGACCGTCGACGCGCACCGCACGACCCTGGCAGAGGTCCAGGCCCACCTCGCCCAGTCCGACCAGCAGCAGGCGCGCCGCGATGCCATCACGGTCGAGCTGCTCGAGCTCGGGGATCGTTCCGCTGGGGCCCGCCACGAGATGGAGCGCGTCAAGGCGGAGGGCCAGGCGGTCAGGGAGCGCCTCGAGCTGCTGACCGGCGCGGGCGAGGCCGTGTGCCCCGTCTGCAACCAGCCGCTGAGCGACGAGCACCGCGCCCGCGTCATCGCACAGCTCTCGGCCGAACGCGATCAGCTGGGCGAGCGCTACCGGGCGAGTTCGGGCGAGTCCAAGGCGGCGGCCGAACGCAAAGCGGCGCTGGAGGCGGAGGACCGGGAACTGGCGCGCAGCCTGACCTCCCGGGCCGCGCGTCAGCGGCAGGCGGCCCAGGTCGAGGCTGCGATCGCCGAGTGCGAGCGCGCCGCGACCGAGCAGGTTGCGGTCGAAGAGCGCGCGGCGCAGGTGAACGAGCGGCTCGGCCGGCAGGAGTATGGCGGAAGTGCGCAGGCGGAGCTTGCCGCACTGACCGCCGCCATGACGGAGGCGAGCTACGATCCGGCCGCCCATGACGGGGTCCGCCGCGAGATGGAGCGCCTCCATCCCTTCGACGCGCGGTACACGCGGCAACTGCTGCCCGCGCTCGAGGGCCTCGATGAAGCGCGCGGTCGCTGCCAGTCGCTGGCCGCACAGGTGGCTCGCCGGGACGAAGACCTGGCCGCGGCAGCTGTTCAGAACGCTGCGCTGAAAGATGCGTTGGCCGGTCTGCCGCAGTTGGAAGCGACGCTCAAGGAGGCCGAGGCGCGGTGGCTTCAGGCCGAGAGCGCCAGCCGGCGGGCCCAGCAACAGCAGGGCGCAGCCGAGCAGCAGCTCCATGTCCTCGATCAGCTGGACGAGCGCCGCACCCGGCTGCGCACGGACCTGGACGCGCTCAACGCGGAGATCAGCCTGTTCACCGAACTGCGCGAGGCGTTCGGCAAGAAGGGCATCCAGGCCATGATCATCGAGAGCGCCATCCCCGAGGTCGAGACCGAGGCCAACCGCCTGCTCCACCGCATGACCGACGGCCGCATGAATCTGCGGCTCGAAACGCAGCGGGAGAAGGTGACCGGCGGCGTGGCCGAGACGCTCGAGATCATCATCTCCGATGAGCTTGGCTCCCGGTCCTACGAGCTCTACTCCGGCGGCGAAGCGTTTCGAGCCAACCTGGCGCTGCGCATTGCGTTGAGCCGGCTGCTGGCGCGCCGTGCGGGCGCACAGCTGCAGACCCTCGTGATCGACGAGGGATTCGGCTCGCAGGACACGCGCGGCCTCGACATGGTCGTGGAGACGATCAACTCGATCAAGGGAGACTTCGAGCTGGTGATCGTGATCAGCCACATCGACGAGCTGAAGGACCAGTTCGGCGCGCGCATCGACGTGGTGAAGCGGCCCGGCGGATCGCGCATCGCGGTGGTGTAAGGGATGGAAGAAGGAAGACGGAAGAAGGAAGAAGACCAGGCGCGTGAGAGAGTCCGCTCTTCCTTCTTCCATCTTTCATCTTCCTTACCGTTCAAGAGTGAGGTACGCAATGGTCACATTTGACGATATCCTCTCTGCTGCCGGCCGTATCGCGGGCGCGGCGCATCGCACCCCCGTCGCCACCTCGCGGCTGCTCGATGCTGCGTGCGGCGCAACCGTGTTCCTGAAGTGCGAAAACCTGCAGCGCGTCGGCGCGTTCAAGTTTCGCGGCGCCTACAACGCGGTCACGCGGCTCACCACTGAGCAGAAGGCGCGCGGGGTCATCACCCACTCTTCCGGCAATCACGCGCAGGCGCTGGCCCTGGTCTGTCGCATCCTCGGCGTGCACGCGACCATCGTCATGCCGCAGGACGCACCGCGCATGAAGCTCCATGCAACGCGCGACTATGGCGCAGAGATCGTCACCTACGACATCGAGAAGGACACCCGGGAGGCCATCTCAAATCGCCTGGCGTCCGAACACGGTTACACGCTGATCCCGCCGTACGACCACCCCCACATCGTCGCGGGCGCGGGGACCACGGCGCTGGAGCTGCTCGATGAAGTCGGCGAGCTGGACTATCTCTTCGTGCCGTGCGGCGGGGCCGGGCTGCTGAGCGGCTGCGCGGTGGCGGCCAAGGCTCGTTCCCCGAGGTGCAAGGTGATCGGCGTGGAGCCGGCCGCGGGCGACGATGGGAAGCGCTCGTTCGAGAGCGGCGTGCTGCAGACGGTCCACAACCCGATCACGATTGCGGACGGCGCCCGCACCCCCTACCTGGGCCAGGTGACCTTCCCCCTCGTGCAGCAGTACGTGGACGATATGATCACGGTGGAGGACGATGACCTTGTGCGCACGATGGCCTTCGTCTGGACGCGCATGAAGCTCGTGGTCGAGCCAACCGGCGTGCTGGGCCTGGCCGCGGTGTACAACCATCGGTATGCGGTGTCGGGCAAGCGCGTGGGCGCAGTGATCAGCGGCGGCAACGTGGACATCGGCCAGGCTGCCGCGTGGTTCAGCAGCCTGGCATGAGTGGAACACACGTTCCGTTTTGACATTCTGAACTTTTGTTCGTATACTGGGACCGAGGGCAGGATGATCAAGATGGATGTCCGGGAGCGGCTGGCGTTGTTGTGCCGGTCCGCGATGTACGACGACCTGACTGCGCCCGGCTGCGAACCCGTGGACGACGGCAGAGGGCTGTTTGCCCCGGCCGGCGACGACCGGCCGATCGATTCACGCGTCCTCCCCTGCGTTTCACACCTCGCCACCCCCGACGGCCGGTGCCGAGCGATCCTGAAGGCGCTCCAGACCAGCGCGTGCGAGAACGACTGCCGCTACTGCGCGTTCCGCGCCGGCCGCGACACGCGGCGCACGCACCTCACGCCCGATGAGATGGCCCGCAGCTTCGATCTGATGGTGCGCGCGGGCCTCGTGGAGGGGCTGTTCCTCTCCTCGGGCGTCATGGGCGTGGACCGGACGATGGACGAGATGCTGGCGACCGTGGACCTGGTTCGGAACAAGTATGGATTCCGCGGCTACGTGCACCTGAAACTGCTGCCCGGCGCGGAGGCCGCCCACGTGGAGGCCGCGGTGCGCCTGGCCGACCGGGTGTCCGCCAACCTGGAGGGCGCCACGCCGGAGCGCCTGGCCCAGCTCGCACCGAAGAAGCAGACCGAGGCGCTCCTGTCCCCCCTGCGGACCGCGGCGCTGATGCGCCGGCGGCTGATGGAATCAGGGGAGCTCCCATCTTACCGGGATCGACGGTCGCCGGGCACGCCCGGGGCAGGGAACTCTGCCCGCCCGTGGGGCAACGCCTGGCTCGGCCTGTCCACCCAGTTCGTCGTGGGCCCGGCCGGTGAGAGCGACCGCGAGCTCCTGACGACGGTCCAGGCGCTCTACCGCGAGCTGCATCTTTCGCGCACCTACTACAGCGCGTTCACGCCCGTCGCGCGCACCCCGTTTGAAGGCGAACCGCCTACTTCTCCGCTTCGCGAACACCGGCTCTACCAGGCCGACTGGCTGTTGCGCTTCTATCGCTTCTCCGCCGA
>CAZMIS010000163.1:0-8995 GCA_964566325.1 uncultured Anaerolineales bacterium | reverse complement strand
GGCGTGTCGCGGTCACCCGGTCACGCAGCGACCGGGCCCACCCATAGGCGATCCCGATGAGGAAGCTCAGGGCGACCAGGAGCCAGCTCCACACCTTGTCGGGCGACACCAGCTGCAACACAAACAAAAGCACCCATGCAGCGAAAGGCAGGATGCTGGTGGGCCTCAACTGGCGCGCCGCAGGTGCGGAAGGCTCTGCCATGCGGGGAACCAAACTACAGTTGAAAACGTCCGCTAGCCTTGACGACCTTCTGATTGAAGTTCTGGACGTGCTCGAGCAGTCGCTCGCGGAGCTGCTGCCATTCATCGCTCAGCAGAATGCCGCGCATCGTCTCAATGTCATCGCTGACCGCGCCGGTCAGGATCTGTGGAACGTCGCCGTAGATGGTATACCAGGCTTCGGTGGGCTGGAGGCCAAGGCGCATCAAGCCGGGAGCGAACTCCTGCATGATGAACTCGAAGTAGGGCTGCTCGTGTCCGGACTTGATATCCCAATTCATCAACAACTTGACCATGCGAACCACCTTAAGGCATAGTGGAGACCATCAGGTCGGAGGATACCAGAATCGAGGGCTTTAAGCAAGTCGTTTTCTGCTTTTGCGCCGCACTTGCGCTGATATTAGTGGCGCCCGCGCGGGGGCACGCCACCGGGCGACTCGTCGCCGAGCCGCCGGTCGCCGGGTTGCCTGCTGCCAGCATCGTCGCGGTGCCGGCTGACGGAAACGCGCGCGGCATCAGGTTGCGCACGCTGAATCTCACCACCACCCTGTTTGAGGATACCTCGGGCGCCTGGGCCGACACCGGCCTGAGGCTCGAGCTCTACAATCCGGGGAAGACGGCGGTCGTCCTTCCCCTCGGACTACCCGGGCTGCAGCCCGAGCCAGCCGCGATGCCGCAGATCGTCTCAGCCACGGCCGGGGCCAGCCCTCTCGCACTCGCACCAATCGCTGCGCCGGACCGGCCCGGGGTGCAGGCGACCGCCTCCGTGACGATTCCGGTCAAGGCGAGTGTGGACATTGCGATCCGGTACCGCCAGCCCCTCGCGATCCGCGATTCGGTGGCCGGTTACACCTATATGCTGACTGCTGCCAACGTCTGGGCCGGTGCGCCGGAGTCCACGCGGGTCGTCATCACCTTTGCGCAAGACGTGTCCTCCGAGCGCATCATGCACCTCGCCCCTGCCGCCCAACAGGTGCGCCCGGGTGAATTCGTGTGGGAATGGGAAGGGCGGAAGGCGCCCTCCAACATCGGCCTCGCCTGGCTGGCAAACAGCGCGTGGGCCGAGTTGGTTGCGGAGCGCTCCGCTGCCGCGACGTCACCCGGCTTCGCGGAGCACGCCGCGCTGGCCCGCCGCTACTGGCGTCTGAGCACCCTCCCCGCCCCCGCCTTTGCGCCACGCGCAAGTTACTATCACCGTTATGTCTATCAGTCCATCGCGGAGTGGCGCGCCGCCATCGCGGCCGCGGCGTCCAGCACCGATGCCGTGGACCTCGCCACTGCGAACGAGCAGCTGGCGGGAGCCTACCTGGCCCTCGGCAGCCGCGATGGCGGCGCTGCAGCGCAGTCTTATCTGCAGCTGGCGTCCGATCATCTCGAAAAGGCGGCCGCGCTCAACCCGGCCGATCCGGAGCTCGGCGCGTCGGCGGTTGCGCTGCAGGAGCGCCTGGCAGAGGAAGCACGGCGCCGCGACGATGGCATGAGCACCGCCGGGCGCGAGGCGCGCGTCCGCGCGCTCGGGGAATCGGAAGCGGCCCCCGCTGCGGACGATCAGGCACGGCGCTCAGCACTCGTGCTGGCGCAGGCAGCGTTGGACACCCGGAACCTGGCGCTTGCCAGGGAGCGCCTGGAGGGCGGGTACGGCGAGCAGGTCATGGCTCTCCCCGACGCAGGACCTCCGCAGATCGTTCAGGCATTGGTGGACGTCCGCACGACTGCCCGCAGCCGGGTAATCGTATTGCGCATCCTGGACGAAGCGCAGGGCGATCGAAGCGCGGCCCTGATCGGAGCAGCGCAGGCCGCGTTGCGCGACCTGGCGCCACTCGCGGCCAGCAGAGATGCGCTGACGCTGACCCTGGGGTACGACGATGCCCCCGCCCTGCTGGCCTGGCAGGAGCGACTTGCCGCGGCTGTTCCGGCCAGGCCAGAGCTGGCCATCCTCGCAGATGTGCTCTCGCCGAGGCGCATGGCGTTTCCTGCCGAGGAAGAATCGGTGACACGCCAGGACCGTTACGTCGAGCGCGTCGATCTGACTGGCTGTGCCGCAGCGTGGGAACGCGAGGCAGCCAAACTCGAGGCCGCTGCTGCGCAGACGCAGGGTCCCGATCCGGAGGTCGGCCGGATCCGGGCAGCCTTGTGGCGTGAAGACGCCGGCGCGTGGCGCAACCTGGCACGCTCCAGCAGGGCCACCTATCGCGTCGAGATCGCCGAGCGCGGCGACGGACCGGATTGGTTGGTGGCGCGCTTGAGCAGTTGGTACACAGAGGGTGCGGTGCGTCGTGAATGGGTCGTGCCGGCAGGCCAGGCGCGGCAACTGGAGGCGGCGGTCCGGTCGTGGCACTACGATCGTGCGGTCGTGGCAGGGGCAGCCCTGCTGGCTGCCCCTATGGTGATGCTGCTGGGCGTCTTGCTGTTGCGCCGTTCCGCCACATCGCGCGCGGTGCGACGCGGCGCCTCAGAGGTTGATCGGACTCCGCAGGAACACGTCTAACAGACGCACGGTGGCGGCCACGTCGCGCTGATCGACGATCTGTGACGGGGTATGGACGTGGCGGCTGGGGACGGACAGAGCCGTTGCCGGCACGCCGGCGCGCGTCACCTGGATCGCGTAGGCGTCCGTCGTACCCCCCTGCAGCACCTCCAACTGATACGGGATGCCGGCTGCTTCCGCGGCCCCGATCAGCTTCGCATTGAGCCCGGCATGCCCGATCATCCCCGAGTCCTGCACCTTGATCGCCACGCCCTTGCCGAGGCTGACCTCCATGGCCGGAGACGCGTAGGGGATGTCGCCCGTCAGCGTCACGTCGATCGCGATCGCCAGATCTGGCTCGATGGCGTAGCCCGCGGTCTGAGCCCCGCGCGGGCCGATCTCCTCCTGCGTGGTGAACACCACGTACAGGTCATGCTCGATCTGCACGCCCTTGAGATCGCGCAACAGCTGCACCAGCACGACGCACCCGGCCCGATCATCCAGGTTCGGTGAAAACCAGGCATTCCCCTGGCTGGCGAAGCCCGGCCAGAAGGCCGCTACCGCGCCCACCTTCTGCGTGACCTCGGCCTTGCTGGCCGCACCCGTGTCGATGTAGTAATCCCGCAGTTCCGGGAGCGACCGGTTGGCCTTGACGCGGCCGTCGAGTCCCACCGTCCCCAGGGTGCCGTCCGCAAAGCGAACCTGCCCGCCCCAGGAAGCCAGGGCATAGATGTAGCCCACGCTGGCGAAGCGCATGAAGCCCTTCTCGTCCACGTGGGTCACCATCAGGCCGATCTGGTCCATGTGGGCCGCCAACATGACGCGCTTGCCGCCGCCCGATCCCTTCCTCACCGCGATCAGGTTGCCCAACGAGTCCACGCGCACCTCGTCGACCAGGTCCCTGACCTCCTCGAGGAGGACGCTCCGTATCTCTTCTTCGAAGCCGGAGACACCGAATGCCTCGGCAAGACGCTTCGCAAGTTGTTCCATTCCATGATCTCCCAGTCAGAGCAGAAATGGGCATCGTCGTTGAGATCCAGCGATGCCGGCCGCGCTCCCTCAGCGGGACAGGATCGCCGGTCCGATCCGACGCAACACACCGTTCATCAATGTGACCAGCGCTTGCAGATCGTTCAGGTTCAGAATCGCCGCCGGACCGTGAATATAGCGGCACGGTGTGGCAACAGCAACCGCAGGGACGCCCTCGCGCGCCAGGTGGATCGCCCCGGCATCCGTTCCGCCGAGGCCAGGCGCCTTGTACTGCACCGCCAGCCCTGCCTCGTCGGCAGTCTGCCGTAGAAGCGCGAGCAGGCCGGGATGAGCAACCAGGCTGCGATCCATCAGCGTAATGGCCGGGCCGTCGCCCAGCCGCGTCACGGGGGTGCTGTCTTCGTCCGGCGGACGCGGCAGGTCATCACAGATCGTGCCCTCCAGGGCGAACGCAGCATCGGGGGCAACCCGGTGTGCGACGACCCGCGCACCCCGCAGCCCAACCTCCTCCTGCACGGTGAAGGCCGCGTAGAGGTCGACCGGGTACTCCTGGGCGCCAGTCAGAAGCGCAACCAACGCTGCGCAGCCGGCCCGATCATCGAAGGCCTTGCCCCGCACGGTCGGCCACGCCGGATCTTCGCTCAGAATCCTGAATGAAGTGGCGAAGGTTGCGTAATCACCCAGGGTGACCTTCGCCGAGGCGGACTTATAGTCGGCCGCGCCGATGTCGATGAACAGGTCGTCGGCATCGAGGACGCGGTTCGCCGAGTCGCCCTTCTGCAGGTGGGGCACCGGCGCGCAGACCACCCCCGGAACGCCCGACTCCCCGATCTGCACGCGTTTGGCGAGCAGGAGGCGGGCATCCACGCTCGATGCAGAAAAGGAGAGCGTGCCATCCTTCTTGATCTTCGTGATCATGAAGCCCACTTCGTCCATGTGGGCTGCCAGCAGCACCTTCAGCCGCGGTTCGGAGCCGGTGCCGGCCTTGAAGGCGATCAGGTTCCCGAGTGCGTCGACCTCGAGCCGATGCACCCTGCCCTCGATCTCGGCCCGGGTGAGCGCCCGGACGGCCTTTTCGTTGCCTGACGGCCCGAACGTCTCGGACAGCCGCTTGAGCAGGTCGCGTAAGTCAGTCACTATCACCCTCCCCACCTGTCAGGGCAATTCTGCAGCGATGCCGGCCAGCGAGGCCGCGTCCAGACGGGCAATGAAGCCGGCCAGCAGGCGGGCGGCCCGATCCACGTCGGCAAGCGCGACGGTCTCCACGCAGGAATGCATGTAGCGGACCGGAACGCTAATCAACCCGGTGGGGATGCCTGCCTGCGTGACCTGGATTGCCCACGCATCGGTCCCGGTGTTGCCCGGCAGCGTCTCGATCTGATGCGGAATCTCCAGCTCCTCGGCCGCCGCTTTGAGTCGCCTGACGACGCCGGGGTGCAGGTTCGGTCCCAGGCCGATCGTGGGGCCGCAATCCATCGCGTAAGTCTCGCTGTCGTCGACGCCGGGCGTGTCCGCGAAGGTCACGTCCAGCGCGATCCCCAGGTCAGGGGCAACGCCGAAGGCCACCCCCTTCGCGCCCCGCATGCCGTACTCCTCCTGCACCGTGGCGACGGCGTAGACGTCCCACGTATGGCGCCAGTCCGCAAGATAGCCAAGGGCGCCGAGCATGACGGCGACGCTGACCCGGTTGTCCAGCGCCTTGCTGGCGAGCCTGCCGCCGAGAAGCTCGGTGGCAGGACCCCGGAAGGCAACGCGGTCGCCCACCCGGATCAGACCATTCCCGAAGAACGCTGGAGGCAGGCCGAGATCCACGCGCAGATCGGCCAGGCCGACGACCTTCTCTCGCTCCTCTGCCGACAGCAGGTGCGGCGGGCGACTGCCCACATACCCAGGGAGTCCATCTCCGTACGCATCACTGCCCGGGCCGCTCGGGTACACCGTGACTTCCTGTCCCACGACCGAGCGAGGATCGACGCCGCCCACCCTGGCCACGTGAAGGAACCCGCGTTCGATCTTGGTCACTGCCAGGCCGATCTCATCCATGTGTGCCGCGAGCATGATCCGCCCCGGAGCGGACTCGCGCCCGGCGTCGAGCGCGCCGCGCCGCAGTCCGATCAGGTTTCCGAGTGCGTCCGATCGGAACTCGGCGACGGTCGGGCCGGCGAGCGACCTGACCAGTTCTGCCACCTTGGTCTCCGACCCTGATGGGCCGTCGACCGAGGTCAGCTGTTTGAGCATATCGCTGATTTGTGCCTTATCCATGCCTTGCATCCTGTGTAAGCCCGGTGACTGCTAAACTGGAGCTAATCTGTCAGATTGTATCTTCCTGCCTGGGAGCCGTCAAATAGCTTGTTGCTTGACCCGGCAGGGACCATGCAGGTAGAATGAAGCTGCCAGTAAGTCAAAGGTATTAGGAACCAGGGTCATGGCTTCAAGCACCCGTACGATCCCAACTGATATCCCGCTGCATCCTGCGGCGACCGCATCGGAGCGACTCGCGCGCGGCGGCGGTTGGTGGACGCTCCTGCTGGCCGGCCTCATGCTGTTGACGGTCACCGAGAGCCTCAGCATCGCAGCCTGGAGCGAGGGCCTGGAAGTCGTGCGCCTCGCCATGCTGGGCGGCGCACTGCTCGGCCTGATGCTCGCACTGACGAGATGGGACGGTGCTTTCCCCGTCGTCTACAGCCTGCTTGCCAGCATCGCGTGGATCGCCACGCTCTTCACACAGCTTATCTTCTCGGGACTCACCTGGCGCGAAGGCGCGCTCGAGCTCTTCCGGCGGAACGCAGAATGGGTGCGCGCCCTGGTGGAGGGCGCATCGGTCGCCGATAACCTGATCTTCGTGACCCAGCTCAGCTTCCTGGGCTGGTGGATCGCCTACCTCGCGATCTGGAGCCTGTTCCGCCACCAGCGCGTTCTCAACGCAGTCATCCCTTCGGGCGTCGCGCTGCTGGTTAACGCCTACTACGCCGCCGCCCCGATGTCGCTCTTCCTGATCGTCTTTGCGGCGACGGTGGTGCTGCTGGCGATTCGTGTCGAGCTCGCGCGGAACGAGGCCCGCTGGCAGATGACGCGCGTGCGCTATCCGCCGGATATCACCTTCGACTTCCTGAAGGCAGGCCTGGCTTTCACGGTGATCGTGATTGTCATCGCCTGGACGATGCCCAACCTCACGCGGGGTCTGACCGTGGAACGTCTGCTCCGGCCGTTCGAGGCTCCCTGGCAGGAGGTGGAAGAGACGTGGAACCGGATGTATCAGTCGCTCAACTATGGCCAGGCCAGCGCGCCCGTGTCGACTTTTGGCAAGACGATGGCCTTCGGCGGGCCGGTGCGCCTCACCGATCGCCCGATCTACGAGGTAGTGGTGACCGAGCGATCCTACTGGCGCGCGGCGACCTACGACCGTTATTCGAGCCAGGGCTGGGATAACACCGCGCCGGACGTGGTCGTGATCGAGGCTGATGAATCGATGGGTGAGCCTGTGCTGGCCGCGACGAAGGAGGTCACGGCGACGGTCTTTGCACTGGAACGGGGCCAGGACCTGATCGTCGCGCCGCCTCAGCCCGATCGAATCAGCGTTCCCGTGACTGCCGACTTCCGATCGATCCCGGATCCACTCGGGAGCGACGAGCCGGCGCGTTCGGTCACACTGCTGCGCAGCCGCGTGCCCATCGGCCAGGACGCCCCCTATCAGGTGGTCTCCAAGGCCAGCGATGTCTCACCTGAACGCCTGCGATTGGCCGGCACAGCGTATCCGGACTGGATCGGGGAGCAGTACCTGCAGCTGCCCGACTCGCTGCCACAGCGGGTGAGAGATCTGTCCTCGGAGATCACCGCGCTGGCTGCCAACCCATTCGACAAAGCCGCCGCTGTCGAGCAGTATCTTCGGACCTTCACCTACAACCAGGGGATTGCGGCCCCGCCCGCCGGGCAGGATGGCGTGGACTACTTCCTCTTCGACGTCCGCGAGGGCTACTGTGACTATTACGCGAGCGCGATGGTGGTGCTGCTGCGCTCAGCCGGCGTACCGGCTCGCTTCGTGGTGGGTTATACGCCGGGCGAACTGATCGAGACCAATGCCACTGCCGACGGCAGCAACCGGTACAGCGTCCTCGAACGCAACGCACATGCCTGGCCTGAGGTCTACTTCCCCTCCTACGGTTGGGTCCAGTTCGAGCCGACTGCATCGGAGCCGCAACTGGTCAGGCCTTCCGACAAGCCGGCCGAACCGGCCGATGACCAGCTATCGCGCGAGGACTTCCGCGACATCATGGATGAGTTCACGGACTCGCCCGAACCCGAAATACCTGAGGGCGTCGAGACAGTCGCGCCGGTTCAGCCGGCGATCGCCTGGTTTGAGAGAAACTGGGGTTGGCTCCTGGCTGCCGGCGTCGCCATCGCCCTCGCTGCAGCCAGCACCCGCTACCTTCGCTGGCGGCAGGTGAAGCTGTTCCGGGATCGCCAGGTGCTCGTCCGGCTGTTTGCGCTGCTCGGCCTGTGGGCTGCCCGGCTGCGGGTGCCCTGGCGCCCGAGCCAGACGCCGCTGGAGCGGGCAGCCGGCCTGAATGCCAGGCTGCCGGAGGGCGCGTCCACCGTCGATACGATCGCCGGCCTCTTTGTTGCGGAGCAGTACGGCCGCCAGGAACCGCCGCCAGGCGCCATCGAGGAACTGGCGCAGGCTTGGCCGAAGCTGCAGCCGCAGCTATGGAAGCAGTGGCTGATCAGGCGACTGAGAGGGCCTGACGTGGCGGCCTGAGACGACCGTCACTCCCCCTTCAGTTCCCGCAGCTCCGTGCGCGCCGCGTCCATGGCCGCAGGGTCCTGTGCGGTGCCCAGGCTCACGAAGGTCTCGAACTCACTGATGGCTTCCGCGGTCTTGCCCTGCAGCTTGTATAGGGCGCCCAGGCCGTAGTACACCTCAGCCAGATCGGGCTGTGCAGCCTTTGCCCGGTTGAGGAGCGACTCCGCCTCGCTCAGTTGGCTCCCCTGGATGCGCACCGCCGCGAGCAGGTAGAGCGTCTGCGCATCATTCGGCTGTAGCCGCAGCGCAGCATCGTATGCCTCCGCTGCTTTGCTCAGCGCCCCCATCTGGTAATAGACCACACCCAGGTTCATGTGCGCGGCAGCCATCGTCGGGTCTGCCGCGATGGCCGCGCGATAGGCAGCCTCGGCCTCGGCCAGCCGGCCCTGCCGGACGTGCACATTGCCGAGACCGAACTGGGCAGGCGCTGATTTCGGGTTGATGCGGGCGGCCTCGCGATACGCTGCCTCCGCATCGGAGAGGCTGCCCGCGCCGAGCGCCGCCTGGCCCGAAGAGAG
>CAZMIS010000162.1:0-8998 GCA_964566325.1 uncultured Anaerolineales bacterium | reverse complement strand
ATCAAGAGCTCGCAGCGATTGGCCGGCTGGCTGTTCAAGTTCGACGATGCGTGGGTCATCGACCCGATCGTCGACGGCGTGGGTAAGGTGGGTCGCCGGCTATCTGAGGTCGGTCATTGGATCGACGTGAACATCGTCGATCGCACCGTGAACGGCGTGGGCGAGGTTGCCGGCGCGTTGGGCAGCTCGCTCCGTGTGCTCCAGACAGGCAAGGCGCAGAACTACCTGCTCGTCGGCCTGGTTGCGATATCGGTATTGTTGGGCGCGTTTCTGTTGCTGCCCAAGTGATGGTTGTTGTGAAACCTCCTCTCATTCGCGTATTTCGCATTACCGGAGGGCTTGTTCATGAATAGTTGGCTGCTTACCGTCATCACCTTCGTGCCGCTGGCCGGCGCCATCCTGACGTTGCTGCCGTGGGGCAAATGGCTCAAGCTCGACAAGGCGGGCGAAGAGTCGTTGATCAGGAAGGGCGCGATCGCCATCAGCACGCTGCCGTTGGGCCTTGCCATCATCCTGTGGTTCGCCTACAATCAGGCGACTGCCGGCATGCAGTTTGAGCTCAAGGTGCCGTGGATCAGCGCGCTCAACGTGAACTATCACATCGGCGTGGATGGTTTGAGCGTGCCGCTGGTGTTCCTGACCACGTTCCTGACGACCCTCGGGCTGTGGTATTCCGCGCGGACCATCAAGAGGCGGGTGCGCGAGTTCTTCTTCCTGTTCCTGCTGCTCGAGATGGGCATGCTCGGCGTGTTCATGTCGCTCGACCTCGTGCTCTTCTATGTCTTCTGGGAGATCGGGCTGGTGCCGATGTACTTCCTGATCGGCATCTGGGGGCAGGCGAAGGACCGGCCGCAGTACTCGGCCATCAAGTTCTTCCTCTACACCATGGCCGGCTCCGTGTTCATGCTGCTGGCCATCCTTGGCATCTACTTCACCACGGGGAGTTTCGACATCCTCGAGGCGCAGGCGGCCAAGCCGTTCGCCGGCAATGTGCTCCTCTCGAGCCTGGCCTTCTTTGCCTTCTTCGTGGCGTTCGCGATCAAGGTGCCGAGCTGGCCCTTCCACACCTGGTTGCCCGATGCGCACACCGCCGCGCCGACGGCCGGCTCCGTGATCCTGGCCGGCGTCCTGCTGAAGCTGGGTGCGTACGGCATCCTGCGCATCGCGCTCCCGGTCTTTCCCGAGGCGGCCCACCGCTACGCCATTCTCATCGTGGCGCTGGGCATCATCTCCATCATCTACGGCGCGTTCGTATCCATGGCCCAGTGGGACCTGAAGCGCCTGATTGCCTACTCGTCCGTGAGCCACATGGGCTACGTGATGCTCGGCGTCGGCGCGGCAGCCTACGCCATCGGCAATCCGAACCTGATCGATGCGGCCGCGATGGCGCTAAACGGCGCGGCGCTGCAGATGTTCACCCACGGCCTCAGCACGGGCGCCTTGTTCTTCCTGGTCGGCGTCATCTACGAGCGGGCGCACGTGCGTGACCTGAAGATGTTCGGCGGTCTGAGCGGCAAGACACCCTACTACTACGGCCTCTTCGCGGTGGCCGCGTTTACGTCGCTCGGGCTGCCCGGCCTGGCCGGCTTCTGGAGCGAGTTCTTCGTCTTCCGGGGCGCGTTTGCCATCGTGAGCGTCTGGGCGGCCGTCGGCGTGATCGGCATCGTCCTGACCGCGGCCTACATCCTGTGGAAGATCGTGCAGTACACCTTCCTGGGCGAATACGACCCCCACAAGATCGAGCACTGGACAGACGTCGAGACAGGGGCCGAGGCCCACGAGCCCAAGGACCTGGCACTGTTCGAAAAGGTGACGCTCTGGCCGCTGACGATCTTCATGATCCTGTTCGGCCTGTTTCCGGCGCTGATCCTGGTGTTCTTCAACAAGACGTTTGTCGATCTGATGACGGGTCTGGCTGGCAAGTGACGATCGAAGGACAGGAGGCGGTCTCTTGAAAGCAACCGACTTGACATATCTCCTGCCGGAGCTCATCCTGCTGCTGGGCGCGGCGCTGGTATTCATCCTGGATATCGTGTGGCTCCGGCGCGCGGAGCCCGAGCGGCGTCTTCAGTGGCTTCCCGGCATCGCGATCGCGGTGCTGCTGCTGGCCGCGCTGGGGCTCATCCCCAGCCAGGGACAGACCGCATCGGTCGCCACCATGCTGAGGGTCGACGGCTTCGCCGTCTTCTTCAAGGCCCTGGCCCTGATGGGCGTCGCGCTGGTCATCTCGATGTCCATGCCCTATCTGAAGGGGCGCACCCCGTTCGCGGGCGAGTTCTACGCGCTGCTGCTGGCCACTGCGTTGGCCATCTGTCTCGCCGTTTCAGCGACCAATCTCGTGATGATCTACCTGAGCATGGAGTTCCTGAGCATCACGAGCTACGTGCTGGCCGGCTATCTCCGCCACGATCGCAAGTCGGGCGAGGCCGCGCTGAAGTACTTCCTGTACGGCGCGACCGCGTCCGCAGCCATGCTCTATGGCATGTCGCTGCTTTACGGCGCCACCGGCGTCACGGACCTGGCGCAGCTCTCGGTCGCGCTGGGTGCGGGCGCGCGGGGTGACCTGGCATGGCTCATCTCGCCTGCCATCGTCCTGCTCATGGCAGGGTTCGGCTTCAAGGCCAGCCTCGTCCCGTTCCACCAGTGGGCGCCCGACACCTACGAAGGTGCACCTACGCCTATCACCGCGTTCCTGTCCACCGCGTCCAAGGCGACGGGGTTTGCTATCCTGATGCGCGTCTTCGTGACCGCGCTGGGCCGCGGCGTCATACCCGGGCAATGGATCCCCCTGCTGGTCGCCATCGCGGTGCTGACGATGACCCTGGGCAACCTGACTGCGCTGCGCCAGACCAACATCAAGCGCCTGCTGGCGTATTCCTCCATCGCACAGGCAGGCTACATCCTGATCGGTGTGGTGGCCATCGTGGCCGACGGCGGGCGCACGTTCACCGGCATCAATGGCGTGCTGATCTACCTCCTCGCCTATTTGTTCACCAACCTGGGCGCCTTTGCCGTCGTCACCGCCATCGAGACCGTCACGGGCAAGGTCGAGATCAAGGATTACGCGGGCATGGTGCGCCGGGCGCCGTGGCTCGCTGCGCTGCTGCTGATCTTCCTGCTTTCGCTGGCCGGCATCCCGCCCACCGGCGGCTTCCTCGGCAAGCTTTACGTGTTTGGCGCAGCGGTCCAGGTCCAGATGTGGGTGCTGCTCGCAATCGCGGCCGTCAATACGGTCGTGGCCGCGTTCTACTACCTGAACATCGTCCGCTACATGTTCTTCACCCCTGCCGAAGAGGGCGCCGACCGGGTTGCAACGCCTCCTGCGTTCGGTGCGGTGTTGGGGATCACGGCCGTCGTCACGGTGCTGTTGGGCCTCATTCCCGGGCCGGTCATCGCCTGGGCATCCGAATCCGCGAGATCGCTGCTGGCATTCTTGCGTTGAGTAAGTGGGGTTGCGGAATTGGGCGACGAACGATGGATTCGACGTCGGAGTGAGCCCAAGGAAGGTCGCGTACGTCAGTTCGTCACGAAGTATAGATTTGAGCTGGTGTGGGTTGGGTTAGTCCTCCTTGGCTTGTTCTTGCTTTTTGAGCCGTTCAATCTGCGGGAGATGGTGTGGGCATGGGCTCGAACCACCGCCCACCGTGTGCTGGCGCATCTGACCCGGCTGGACGATGCGATCAGCGGGATGCTCACGCGTATCTCTCCGTCCGATGCCGTCGGGCTGGGACTCATCGTCATCGCGGTCGTTGCGATCGTCCTGCGCACGCGATGGCGGCTGCTGACCGACAAACGGTACACGGCGCTGGCATGTCCGCGCTGCGGCGGCCCCATCCATCGCGTCCACCGCAAGGGTGTCGACCGTTGGATCAATGCCTATGTCCCGGTGCGGCGGTATCGCTGTGCGGACAGCCGTTGTCGTTGGGAAGGCCTGCGCACCGGCACGAGCCGGCAAGGGTCCCCTTCACGGAATCGTGCGCACGCGAGGGACGAGGAGGCTGCCTGAGCCATGCGCCTGGGACAACTGATTGAGACCCTGCCCGGCATCAGGGCGGTGCAGGGTGACCTCGGCGTCGAGATCTCTCTCATTACCGCCGATTCGCGCCAGGTCGTGCCTGGCGCTTTGTTTGTGGCCTACCGCGGCGTCGGGGTGGACGGCGCGAAGTACGTGCCCGATGCCCTTCGGCGCGGCGCGGTGGCGGTGGCCGGCGAGGCGGAGCCCGGCAACTGGCCCGTTCCCTACGTGCAGGTGGATAACGGCCGGTCCGCGCTCGCGTGGCTCCACGCGGCCTGGTACGGCCATCCCAGCCGCAGCATGACGATCGTCGGGATCACGGGCACCGACGGCAAGACCACGACTGCGAACGTTCTGTTCGGCATCCTCAAGGCGTCCGGCATCCGCGCGGCCATGATCAGCACCGTGAATGCGATCATCGGCGACCAGGGCTACGACACAGGGTTGCATACCACGACGCCCGATGCGGCCGACGTCCAGCGACTGCTGGCGCAGATGCGCGACGCCGGGACCGAGGTCGCAGTGCTGGAGACGACCTCTCACGGCCTCGCCCAGCACCGCGTCGGTGCGATCGACTTCGACATCGCCGTTGTAACGAACATCACGCACGAGCATCTCGATTTCCACGGCAGCTACGAAGCGTATCGCGACGCCAAGGCGACCTTGTTCCGCGCCTTGCTCGGAGTGCAGGAGGGCGCGGAGGCTGCGTCCCTGCCCGCGAGGGGTGGGCTGAGCGACGTGCCCAAGACCGCTGTCCTGAATGCCGACGACGCCTCGTTCCTCTACCTGGCCGCCATCCCTGCGGAGCGCACCATCGTCTACACGGCGGAAGTGGGCGACCGTGCTGCGGCGATCCGCCAGGCATTCGGCGCCGGAGCGCCGGTTACGGTTCTGCAGGCGACTGGCGTGCGCCAGGCCCCCGCGGGCATGTCGTTCGAGATGCATCGCCATGATGCCGGCATGGCCAGCGCGCCGGTCGGGCTGACGACTCACCTGGTGGGCCAGTACAATGTGTCGAACGTCCTGGCTGCTGCCGGCGCCGCGCTTGCCCTGGGCATCGGGCCGGCCGTGATTGCGGAAGGCGTGGCCGCGTTTGAGGGACTCATCGGGCGCCTGGAGCGGATCGACCGCGGCCAGCCCTTCACGGCCGTGGTGGACTTCGCACACACGCCCAACGCGCTCTCGGCGGTCATCTCGGCCGCACGGCAGCTCGTCGCTCCCGAGGGCCGGATCATCGTCGCATTCGGCAGCGCAGGGCTGCGCGACCGCGAGAAACGCCGCATGATGGGACGGGTGGCTGCCCGGCTGGCCGACTACACCGTCATCACCGCAGAGGACCCGCGCACCGAGGATCTGGATGCGATCATTGCCGAGACCGCCGACGCGATGACCGCAGAGGGACGGGTCGAGGGCATCGATTTCGTGCGCGAACCCGATCGCCAGGGGGCCATCCTGCACGCCGTGGGCAGCGCCCGGCCCGGAGACATCGTGCTGCTCTGCGGCAAGGGCCACGAACAGTCGATGTGTTTCGGGGAAGTAGAACATCCCTGGCGCGATCAGGATGCCCTGGCCTGGGCGCTGGAGCGCCTGGGCGGTGCAGCCGATACGCCTCCGCCGTTCATCTTGCCCACCTGGCCGGAGGCGTAAGCTGGAATTTGCCCGGTTTGATTTGGCTTTTCCACAGGCCGGGAGTAAAATAACCGATTACAGACAACTGCCATCATCGAAGCGTTGTGTCGAACGGGTGGGGAGATTTCGCTCCCAAGGATGCATTCACCAAGGTCATGGATACAGAAACAACATCTGGAAGTACCAACGGGGCTGACGGCGATAGTACCGCCGCCAGTCAGGAACCCAGCGGCCGGCCTGCTGCCGGCCACCCCGCAGTGACCCCAGTCGCGGCGTAGCCGCCCGTCGGGCCACCGCGTACAGGTGGCCGCAACGTTCAGACCCTCTCCGCTGCTCATTCTAATCGCACAATGTCGGTCGTCGGGCACTGGCTCGTCAACGGCTCATCGCGCGTTCTGCACGGGCGGCGGGCTGAACTTGCCTGTGCTTGCGGAAGGGGGGCGCCCATGATCACGATCTACAAGACTGGGGAGACGGGCCTGGAGGTCCTTGACGAGGTCGGCAAGGGCTGCTGGATTAACGTCATCGATCCGACACCCGAGGAGTTGGCCCAGCTGCGCCGCTGGGAAGTGCCTTCTGAGTTCATCACCTATCCTCTCGACGTCGACGAGCGCCCGCGTGTCGAGCGGGAGGACGGGATGACGATGATCCTGCTGCGCGTGCCGTACTACCAGGGCCCCAGCGCGGACGTGCCGTTCACGACGATCCCGTTGGGCATCGTCATGGATGGACAGTGGATCATGACCGTGTGCCGCCATGATCACGACTTACTGCGCGACATGGCCGCGGGCAAGCTGCGCGGACTATCGACCGCCAAACGCAACCGGTTCATCCTGCAGGTGCTTCTGGCCGCGGCGAGCAAGTACCTGCTCTACCTGCGCGAGATCAATCGCACGGTGGACGTCCTGGAGGACCAGCTCCAGATGTCGATGCAGAACCGGGAGTTGCTGGGGCTGCTGAAGTATCAGAAGAGCCTGGTGTACTTCACCACGGCCCTCAAGGCGAACGAATTGATGATGGAGCGACTCCATCGCTCCGGTTTCTTCCGCACCTATCCGGACGACGAGGACCTGCTCGAGGATGTCCTGACGGAGAACCAGCAGGCCATCGAAATGACGAACATCGCGAGCAACATCCTGAGCTCGATGATGGACGCGTTCGCGTCGATCATCTCCAACAACGTGAACGCAGTGATGAAGTTCCTTGCGGCCGCGACCATCGTCGTCGCGCTGCCGACGTTGATCGCCAGCCTGTACGGCATGAACGTGCCGCTGCCGTTTCAAAATCACCCCCTCGCGTTCGGGGGGATCATGGTGCTGGCCATCGTGGTAGCCGGGATCATCACGCGGTGGTTCGTCAAGAAGGGTTGGTTCTAGGTTCGCGATGACGAAGGAGAACCGGGAGTGATCACCCACGCTATCGTCCGGCCGCCGGGCGCAAGTTTCGCGCGTGCCATCAGCAGCAGCGGCGCGGCCATCGACGTCGCGCTTGCACAGGCGCAACACGCCGAATACCGACAGGCACTGGTCGCGGCCGGCGTAGAGGTCGAAGTGCTTCTGCCCGACGAGGGCTACCCCGATAGCTGCTTCATGCAGGATCCGGCGCTGGTGATCGCCGGCACGGCCGTCATCGCGCGGCCCGGCGCGGCCAGCCGGCTGGGGGAAGAAGCGTCGGTCGCCCAGGCGTTGGCGGGGCGTTTTCCGCTGGCGCGCATCGTCCCGCCGGGCACGCTGGAAGGCGGCGATGTGCTGATTCTGCCCGATCGGGTGGTGGTGGGGATCTCGGCCCGCACTAATCGGGCCGGCATCGCCCAACTCGCCGGGGCGCTATCCGCGGTGGGTCTTCCGGTGTACGAGGCGCCGGTGGATGGTTACCTGCACCTGCTGACCGCGGTGACGCATCTCGGCGAGGGGCGCCTGCTGGCGGTCGAGGGCTTCGCCGTGCCGCCGCCGCTGGCCGGCCGCCCGGTGCTGCGCGTGCCTGCTGACGAGGCGTACGCCTGCAATGCGCTGGGGATCGGCGCAAACGTCATCCTGCCGGCCGGTTACCCCAAGACCTCAGCGATGCTGCGCAGCCACGGCTTCGAAGTGCTGCCCGTCCCAACCACTGAGTTCGCCAAGGCGGACGGCGGCGTGACCTGTTTGTCGTTGGCGTGGTAGAAACGGAGGGTTGAAGGTTGAAAGTTGAAGGTCCTCCGTCGTAACCTTCAACCTTCATGGGTTTCTCCCCGAGGGCGGGGAGATTGAACATGGTTTAGGCCTCAGTTAACCTTATCGTCCGCGCGGCTTGCGCGCGAGCGCCCGCCGGCTGGCCGCGACGATGTCGCTCACCGCCAATCCGAAGGCATCCATCACTGTCTCAGGGTCGGGGCCGGTGCGGGCAAAGCAGTCGGGGATGCCCACCTGCTCCAGGACGGCCGGGCAGCCGGCGGCGAGTGCCTCGGCAACCGCGCCCCCCAGCCCCCCGATGATGGAGTGCTCTTCAGCAGCCACAAGCGCACCGGTTTCCGCCGCAGCACGGCAGATCAGCTCGCGGTCGAGTGGCTTGATCGTGTGGATCTCCAGCACGCGCGCCAGGATGCCGGCCCGGGCCAGCTCGTCGGCCGCCAGGAGGCTGCGGCCGACCATGGCGCCGGTCGCCGCGATCGTCACGTCGCTCCCCTCGCGCAGGGTCAGGCCGCGGCCGATCTCCAGCGGCAGGTGTTCGTTGCCCGCCGGCAGCGCAGCGTCGCGGCTGAGGCGCAGGTAGACCGGTCCCTCGTATTCGGCCACGATGGGCACCCAGCGGGCCGCCTCGGCTGCATCGGCCGGCACGATCACCGTCATCTCGGGCAGCGCGCGCAGCAGAGCGATGTCGGTGATGGCGTGATGCGTCGGCCCGTCCTTGAAGTCCGACAGCCCGGCATAGCTGGCGGCCAGCTTGACGTTGGTTCGCGCATAGCAGACACACGTTCGGATTTGCTCCAGGGCGCGCAGCGACAGCAGCGCCGCGAAGCCGTTGACGAACGGCGTCAGCCCACCCAGCGCCAGCCCCGCGGCCACATCCACCATGCATGGCTCGGCGATGCCGATGTTGTAGAACCGGTCGGGAAAGCGCTCGGCGAAGTAGGACGAGAGTGTGGAAGCAGCCGTATCCGCGTCGAGCACGACGACCCTGGGGTTGATCTCACCGTAATCGGATAGTGCGCGGCCGTAGCCTTCCCGGATCGCAAGGGCGCTCATTCTGCGCACCTCCCTATTTCGGTCACGGCCTGCGCCAGTTGCGCGGCGTTCGGCGCGATTCCATGCCAGGCGGACCGGCCCTCCATGAAGGAGACCCCCTTGCCCTTGGTGGTGTGCGCCACGATGATCGTCG
>CAZMIS010000161.1:0-9058 GCA_964566325.1 uncultured Anaerolineales bacterium | reverse complement strand
CGGCCTGCGCGATCTCCAGATCGCTGGGTACGGGTGTCAAACGCTTCATAGTTCGGGTGTCTCCTTTCAAATCAATCCTGGCCGTGCTCGGCCATGTGTTTGCTCAAGCCCTTGAATGTGCCGTACAGCACCACCAACAACAGGAACATCAAGGGGAACGCGGTCGCGATGGATGCGGTCTGGATCACCTTGAGGCTGCCGGTCGCAGCCAGAACGGCGGCCACTGCGCCCATGGCGATGCCCCAGAAGAGGCGCATGTACTTGCTCGGCTCCTGCTTGTCCGACGTAAACATGGCCAGGGCCAATGCCGCCGAGTCGGCGCTGGTCAGGAAGAACGTCGAGATCAACACGAGCAGCACGGCAGCCAGAAGGCCGCCAAGCGGCAGGTTGGCAGCGATGGCAAAGATCGCGCTCTCCACGCCGCTGGATTCCAGCACGCCGGTGACGTCGTACTTGATGCCCGCGCCCCCGACCACGCCATACCACAGGAAGTTGGCCAGGGTGGGCAGGATCAGGGTGGCGAACACCGTCTGGCGGATGGATCGCCCCTTGGAGATGCGCGCGATGAAGATGGCTACGAAGGGCGCCCAGCTCATCCACCAGGCCCAGTAGAAGATGGTCCAGCCGCCCAGCCAGCTGCCCTCGACGCCCGGCGCAGTATACAGGCTCATGGGCAGAAAATGGATCAGGTACTGGCCGAGTGAGTTCGTGGTCAGGTTGATGAGGAACAGGGTCGGCCCGAACACCAGGATGAAGAACCACACCCCCACGAAGAGCCACATGTTCAGGTTGCCCAGGAACTTGACGCCCTTCTCGAGGCCGGTGTACACCGCCAGGCTGAAGATCACGGTGAGAACGCCGATGATGAGGTACGCGGCCGACGGACCCAACTCCCAGCCGTACTGGAACTTGAGCCCGCTGGAGATCTGCAGCGCGATCAGGCCTGTGGTGGTGGCCAGGCCGCCCAGGGTGGCAAAGACCGCGAAGATGTCCAGCACCTTGCCCCAGGCGCCGTAGATGCGATCGCCCAGAACGTAGTAGAACGCGCTGGAGAACTTGAAGGGCACGCCCTTAGTGAAGCAGGCGTGCGCGAGCGGCACCGTCAGTGCGGCATAGATGGCCCAGGCGCTCAAGCCCCAGTGGAAGAAGGAGTAGGTCATGGCGTTGGCTGCCGCCTCGGCCGTCTTGGCCTCGCCGCCGAAGTAGGGCGGCGGGCTCATGTAGTGGTACGCCGGCTCGGCCGGCCCCCAGAAGACGATGCCCGCGGCAATCGCCGCGCCGAAGAGCATGGCGAACCAGGCGAAGTTGGAGAACTCCGGCTTGTCGCCCTTGAGGCCCAGCTTCAGATTGCCGAACTTGGTGACCATCAGGACGATGCAGCCCGCGACCAGCAGGAACACGGTCAGCAGGTAGAGCCAGCCCCAACCTTCGGTGGTCCACTTGAAGACGGCATTGACGACCTTCTCCATGCTGGCCGGCGCGATGGCCGACCACAGAATGAACGCCAGGGTGATGGTGGCCGAGACCCCAAAGACCAGGGGATCGAACGACCGCTGCCTTGCGCCCGGTTCGGCGCCCCCGTGCGACGAGTGAGACATGATAGCGACTCTCCGTATCCAAGGATGATATATGAGATTCCCGGAAGATGAGACCGCGGGTTCCGCATGCCGGGTGTGGCATGCGGAACCCGCCAAAGCCGTGCGCGTCAGGCCACGCGCGCGAGTTGCTCTTCGAGATAAGACTGAAGCTGCCGCGCGATCGTCGCATCCAGCTCCGGATCCTTGTGGCTGGCCACGAGCTTCTGCCACCGGGCGCGGGCGCGCGCAACGGCATCGCGACGACCACCGGTCATCCAGGCTTCCAGGCCGGCGCGATCGACGACCGTCGGGCGCCAGAATTCCGTCCGGCAGCGGGCGAGAGTGGTGTCTTCCATCAGGTAGTTGCCGCCCGGGCCGACCTTGGCAATCACGTCGTAGGCCAACGTCTCGGGGCTCACCACGAACCCCTGGCGCAGGCGCCGCACCATGCCGCACATCTCATCGTCCAGCACGAACTTCTCAAAGGAGAAGGCCAGGTAGGAGCTCAGGATGCCGGCCGAGTGGAGCACGAAGTCGACGCCGCTGTTGGCAGTGGTGAGCAGCCCCATCATCGACTCGAAGCCTGCCTGCGCATCCGCGTAGCTGGCATCGGTGAGCGCGCCGCCGCTGCGGGAGGGGATGCCGTAGAAGCGGGCGAGCTGTGCGTGCGCCGCCACCATCTGGGAGAGCTCGGGGCTGCCGATGCACAGGGCGCCCGACTTCATGTCGATGTTCGTCGACGTGGAACCGAACACCACCGGCATGCCGGGGCTGATGAACTGGGTCAGCGCGATGCCGGCCAACAGCTCGGCCGTCTGCATGGCGAGGACGCCTGCCAGCATCACCGGCCCGGTGGAGCCGGCCATGGCCAGCGCGGCGACGACCATGGGCTGCCGCGCAGCCGCATACACCATCAGGACATCGAGCATCTCCGTGCTGTAGCCCAGCGGGGTGAGGCTGTTGATGAGGCTGATCGTGACGGCCCGATCGCCCAGGTCGCCGCCGAACAGGATGCGCGCCATCTCCAGCGTCTGGCGTGCGCCCTCGGCGCCGGCCGTGCTGCCGATAAATGGCTTATCTGAGTGCGTCATGTGCGCATAGAGCATGTGCAGGTGGGCAGCCGGAACCTCTTCGGGTTCGACCAGGAGGTACCCGCTGACGTCCTGGTTGGGCAGTGCGTGGCTGAGCTTGGCCAGGGTGTGGTAATCCTCGAGCGTCGCACCGCGCTTGCCCGTCTCTGCGTCGACCAGGAAGGGTGCACCGTAGCCCGGAGCGAAGATGGTGCTGCCCCCGCCGATCGTGACGCTGCGCTGAGGATTACGCGCATGGAGCGTAAACTGCTTCGGCACGTCGCGAATGGCCTCCATCAGTTGCGCCTCGGTCAGATGGACGCGGCCATCCTCAACCCTGACTCCGTGCTGCCGGAAGACTTCCAGCGCCTCCTCCAGGGGAAAGGCAACGCCGACATTCTCCATCAGCTGCATGGCGGTCTCATGGATCTGCTTCAGTTCCGAATCAGACAGCAACTCAAAGTAACCCATCTCGTCTCCTCCTTCTTTGGGGGCGTCCCCTACAGGTTCATCATAGCAACCGGCCCGGGGAGTTGCTCGATTTGCGCAAATGCACGCGGTATGATATATGAGTAATATATCAGCGCCACGGCTGTTTGTCAAGTGCCGTGCGCCATATTGCGCGACATATGGCGGTGTGCTAAAGTGACTGCGGCTGGACGTATCGCGCGCCCACTCGAACACACAAGGAGGCCCCTAATGCTCGTCGGCAGGAGAATGACCCCCAATCCAAAAACGGTCACGCCGGAAACCTCGCTGGCAGAGGCATCCAATCGCATGAAGAGCGAGAAGGTGCGACGCTACCCGGTGGTGACCCCGCAGGGCCGGCTGGTTGGCATCGTGAGCAAGGATGACCTGCTGCACGCATCCCCATCCGGCATCAGCTCCCTCTCCATCTGGGAGATGACCTACCTGCTGTCCAAGGTCAAGGTGCAGGACGTGATGACGCGCAAGGTCATTACCGTGGCTGAGGACACGCCGCTGGAGGAAGCCGCGCGCATCATGCTGGAGCACAAGATCGGCGGCCTGCCGGTGATGCGCGGCGAGGCCCTCGTCGGCATCATCACCGAATCGGACATCTTCCGGGCCTTCACCGAGGTGTTGGGCGGCACGGAGCCGGGCGTCCGCGTGACGGTGCTGGCGCCCAACGTCAAGGGCTCGCTGGCCAAGATCAGCAACGCGATTTTCGAGCAGGGCGGCTGGATTGCGGCCTTCAATATCTTTCGGGGCGAGGATCCCAGCAACTGGGGCGCACACATCAAGGTTCGGGAGATGAACCAGGAGCAGCTGCTGGCCGCGATCAAGCCACTTGTCCTGGAGATCCTGGACATCCGAGAGACCTCGTAAGACACGCCCGCCCTCGGCGCGCAGCACACGATCGAATTGCGATCGCGCGGAATTAAATACGGACCCGGCGGGCATGGCGCCTGCCGGGTCCGTCGTGGGGCGCCGGTCAGCTCAGGCTTTGAGCGCCGCGACCACAAACTCCACCAGTGCGTTCGAGGGCACGGCCTCAGCAGCCTCCTCGCCGCGGCGCTTCACCTCGATGGCGCCGGCCTTCAGCCCGCGCTCTCCCACGGCCACGCGCAGCGGCAGACCGATCAGATCCGCGTCGTTGAACTTGACGCCCGCGCGCTCGTCCCGGTCGTCGAACAGCACCGCCACGCCCGCCTCTCTTAGCGCTGCATAGACGCCTTCCACGGCCTCGTTGACCTCCGGGGTTGCTTTGCCCACCGTCATCAGGTACACGTCGTAAGGTGCGATGGCCGCGGGCCAGCGCAGGCCCTGCACGTCCCGGTGCGCCTCGGCGGCGGCCGCGATCAAGCGGTCGAGGTGGAGCCGGTAGCTGGCCATCAGCAGTGGCTGAGACCGGCCCTCGCGATCCAGGAACGTGGCCTCGGCCTCCCCGCTGAGCTGATCGCCCCAGCGGCGCAGCGCGGCAATCTCGACGCCGCTCTCCAGGCTCATGGGCTGGCCACAAACCGGGCAGCCGCTGCCCTCGGTGGCCAGCGCGATGTCCGTGATCAGCGTCGCCTGGTAATCGCGGCCGCAGTTGACGTTCAGCGCGTGATACGGTGCGCGGTTGGCGCCCGCCACCAGGTTGGGCGAGGCAGCAGCCAGGTCGTCCACGACCACCGTCGCGCCGCGCAGCCCGACCGGCGAGCCATAGCCCGGCTCTGCACCGGCCTGGCGGATCTCGGCCTCGGTCGCGAAGCCCAGCGTGATGGCGCCCAGGGCCTTCTTGAGCTTCGTCTCGCTGAGCGCCGTGTCACCGCGCACGACCGCGAACACGAAGCGATCGGGTCCCTCGTTGAACCCCGCCACCAGGAACACCGCCTTGGCCGTCCGTGACTCAGGAACACCCAGGAACGCGGCGAGCTCGGCAATGGTCTTGCAGTCCGGCGTCTCGACGTCCTGCATGGGCAGGGGCGCCTCCCGTTCCGGCTTGGGCTTGGCGACACGCGCCACGTCCTGGCTGGCCGCGTAGCCGCAGCCCGCGCAGCGCACGTACGCCTGGTCGCCGTCCCACGGATAGAGCCAGCGATGCGCCAGCGGCCGGCCCGCTGCGTCCTCGTCCGCAACGACCGCGTGGTAGACGATCCCCGCGCGCGCGACCACGGACGCCAGCGCGTCGCCGGTGCGAGCGTAGGCCTCGTCCAGGTCACCCGGGTCAGCGTGCAGGCTGTAGGCCTCGAGCACCGTTCCCTCCCGGGCGACCACGGGGTCGTTCAGCTCGGACACATCATCGCTGTAGCGCTGCCGCACCTGGTGCAGCAGGACGGGCAGCTGGCGATACGAGCGGATCACGCCGGCCGCCACGGTCAGGAGCGCCAGCTCCTTGTCGGGCTCGAACGCCATGGTGCGATGCGAACGATCGCGGAAGCGCACTGCGCCCCCGCGCAAGGCTGCGTGCGGATGGAGTCCCTGCGCGGCCGGCTGCACCTGCGGCAGCGTCATGGCCTGGCTGCCCAGGCCGGATAGCGCGTCTTCGGCCAGTTTGGCCAGGCGCTGGCGGCTGCGCAGACCCATCGGCAGCCAGGCAAATGCGCCGCTGCTAAGCCCGCGCAGCAGGCCCGCCCGCGTCAGGAGCTGATTGCCGGGCGTGCGCGCGTCCGCGGGGGCCTCGCGCAGGGTATAAATGAAAGACGAAGACATACGCATGAGACTTCACTCCGTTCTGGATGCTTGCCATCCGCGCCGGGCTACCAGCGAACGCGCTGCCAGGCGCGATCGGGCACGCCGACGAATGGATCGACGCCGTAGGGCGCCGGGATATCAGGGCGCGAACTCCCAGATCAGCGCCATCGCCGCGATGGTGATGAGCACATACTCCACCACGATACGGCGCTTGATCGTGCCGTGCAGGCCGTGCTGCGCGATGCCCACGATGTCGTAGAAGAGCACGAGCAGGACCAGGCCCCCGGTGAGGCTGTCCAGCCGCCAGTAGTTGAGCGCCCAGGTCGCCTGGCCCAGCACGAGGCCGGTGATGGCCGCGTAGAGCGCCACCATGATCGTCGGCCGGTTGGCCCCGCGCAGCAGCTCCATGGCCAGGAGGCTGCTGACCAGCAGCACCTCGGTCGCCGAGACGATGGAGCGCACCCGGGTCCGGTACACCACCAGGAACAGGACCAGCGCAAGCGCGTACGTGAGCACGTTCATGCCCAGCCGCGCGCGGCGGTAGCCGGTCTGGAATGGATCGACGGTATAATAGATGCCGGCCATCGCGAGGCCTAGCGTGATGGCCACGCCCACGATCCCCATAGCCCAATAGACGGGCGAAGGCGCGACGGGCAGGAGAAACACCGCCACCAAAACCAGGGCGATCGGCGCGCCCCAGTAGACCCAATGACTGCGCTGGATCACGTCGAGACGAGCCTGCACCGGCAGGGCTGCCGGGCGTACCGCTGCAGGAACCACGCGCTCGCGGCGGCCGCGCGGCCGCCGCCAGTCGCCCTTCGGATGAGCGCGCACCACTGCTTCGGTGCCGGTCGCCACGAGCCCTGCCAGGAGCGCGGCCAACAGCGTGTTGACCGTCACCGGCAGCGTGACGGGGGAGCCGAAGAACTGCGTCGTGATGGTGCGCTCGGGCAGAACCAGGTATCGCTGCGCAGCCAGGCCCATGAGAACCACCCAGATCATCACGCTGGCGCGATCCCGGTAATCGGTTAACGTCATGCAGGAAGAACCTTTCTAAGTCCCATTCTACCTGTGGCGGGGGAAGGTGTCAACGAAACGCGCCTGCGGCGACGGGAAGGACCCCTACCGCGGGCGCAGACAGGCGTGGTATACTGGCGCTCATATGGACACCGATCCGTTTGAGCAGCTGGTGTTGGATGCGCTGGAGTCGGTCCCCGCGCACTTCCACGAGGCATTGGACAACGTCGAGATCGTGATCGAGGACTGGCCGTCGTGGAACACGATGCGGATGGGCCGCGCGCGCTCGAAGTACGATATCCTGGGCTTCTACCACGGCGTCCCCTTGACCGATCGCACCACGAACTACGGCCTCGTCACGCCCGACAAGATCAGCATCTATCGCAAGCCGATCGAAGCCCAGTGCCGCACGCCTGATGAGCTGGCCGCACTCGTGCGGCGGGTGGTGCTGCACGAGCTGGCGCATTACTTCGGGATCGACGACGATCGGCTGCTCGAGATCGGCGCGTATTAGGCGGCTTACGGGGTCTGGGTCGGAATCTCGGTGCCCGGACCGTAGAGGTAGACCGATCGCCACGGTCGATACTTGCTGACGATCTTCTCTTCCTTGGACGTACCATCGCCGTAGCGGATGATCCGCGTCACCACCGCGTCCAGGCCTTCCTTCGCCCAATCGATCTGCTTGATCTGGCCGGTCTTCAGCGTCGCGTCCTCCTGGTACAGGGGTGCGGGTGCGGGCTGGCGGTTCGAGATGACCGGCCCCGACATCTCCACCTGGCGATCCGGCTTCGTGCCGTAGATGAAAAACGTGATCTTCCCCTGCGCCTTGTTCACCGCGGACTTGATCAGGATGAAGTGGCCCGTGTCGTTCCTGAAACGAAAATCGACGTTCGGGGTGAAGATGCTGGCATCCATGCCGGGCTCGCCGTACCAGCTGACCACGTAACCGTGCGCCCAGCGCTCGACCATGGGGAAGCCGCCCCAGAACGCGGCGCGAAACGCGGTGGTCGACACCTGGCACACCCCGCCGCCGATGCCGACCGCGGTCCGGTCGCCGGCGATGACCAGCGCATCGGTGAAGCCGTTGGCCGCCGAGACCGACCCGACATTCTTATTGAAGGAAAACTCCTCATCCGGCGCGACGACCACGTGCTGAAACTTGTCCGCTGCTGTGACGATGTTGTGGACCCGCTCGGCAGGCGAGCCCTTGAACGAGGTAGTTCCCTCGCTGACCAGTTCCACGATGCCGAGCTCGGCGACCCGCTCGCTGTCCACCTTCGGCAGCACGGTGGTCACCGTCAGCGTGATCTGCTGGGTGGCGATCGCGCCGCCGGAGTCGATCGGCGCAGGTTCGGCCAGCGCCGCTTCAACCGCCGCCACGCCCGCCTCTACGTCGACCTCCTGTCCCTTCTGGCTCGGCTCCAGAACCACGACCTTGCCTGCTGCAGCGTCCCAGTCGAGCATGGCGTCGTACGCCTCACGCTCCAGTTGCCCGGCGATGTCCGCGATGAACGATGTGACCTGCTCGCGGTCCAGGCTGACCTCGAGGTCGACGATCCCATCCTCGCCCCCCACCGGGGTCAAGGTGAGCCACTGGCGGACCTTGGCCGCATCGGCCGAATACCGCTGCACGCCATCCACCGTGTCCGCGGTCAGGATGAAGGATCGCCCGAGCACGGTCTTCGCCTTCTCGACGGCCGGATCGACCGACAGGATCGCCGGAAGCTTTTCCTCGACCACGAGCTCGACGAAGCCCCCCAGCCCGCGTCGCGCCAGGGTGGAAAGGGTCTGCCGCGTTGCCTCGACGTCTACCGTGCGTCCAACCTGGCCGGGCATGCCGCTCACTTCCAGGCCCACGATGTTCAGGCGGCCCTCAACTGACGCCAGGTTCACCTCTTCGGCGATACGGCGAACGGTGTTGTTCAGCAGGTCCTCGTTGTACTGAAGGATCGGCTGTAGCTCGACGCCATCCCGCATCGCTTGCCACTGGACGAGCATGTCGTTTCCCAGGCCGGCGAAGAGGTCCACGACGGAGCCATTCAACGTGCTGGACAGCCCCGCCCGGCCGACCGCAAAGGCTGCGGCCGCGGTGGCGCCGGCATCGACGGAGACGCCGACCTCCTCGGCCCGTAACACCCACGTCCGCTCTTCGAACTGCAGGGTGATCTCGGGGCCCGGGTAAGGGGTCAGCGCGTCTGCAATCGCGCCCGCGGCCTCTGCGCTGGTCAGGTCTCCCAGCGGCATGCCCGCCACGCT
>CAZMIS010000160.1:0-9074 GCA_964566325.1 uncultured Anaerolineales bacterium | reverse complement strand
AATGGCCCGCGTCAGTACGTGACGACGAGCCCCGCCGCACCCCCACCCCGAGGCCCGCATCAGATTGCCTGACGCTGATCCAGTTCAACCAATATGACGGGGACAGAATGACTGCAACCCTAGCCCGCTACCGGTCACGCCTCGGCCTGATCGTGCTCATCTTCGTCGCGTTCATCGCGCTCGGCATGCCCGACGGCCTGCTCGGTATTGCCTGGCCATCGATCCGCGCGGACTTCGGCCTGCCGCTCGACGCGCTCGGCATGCTGCTGATCGCGTCGACGTCCGGCTACCTGACGTCCAGCTTCTCGAGCGGCCGGCTGATCGGGCTGTACGGGGTCGGCAGGGTGCTGGCCGCGAGCTGTGCCCTGACGGGCCTGGCGCTGCTCGGCTACACGCTTGTGCCGGCCTGGTGGACGTTCGTCACGCTGGGCGTGGCCGTAGGGCTGGGTGCGGGTGCGATCGATGCCGGCCTGAACACGTACGTTGCGGCCCACTTCGGCGAGGGCCTGATGCAGTGGCTGCACGCGAGCTACGGCGTCGGCGTCACCCTGGGCCCAATCATTATGACGGTGGGCCTGACGATGTTCGGGGCCTGGCGGGTCGGTTACACCGTCGTCGGCGTGGCGCAGTTGGTGGTCGCGGCCGCCTTCGTGGTTACGCTGCCGATGTGGCAGAGGAACGACCACCGCCCGGCGGAGGATGCGCCCCGCCTGACTGACTACCGGACTCCGATCGGCGAGACGCTGCGCCGTCCTGCGGTGTGGCTAAGTCTTGTGATGTTCTACCTGTACGTAGGCTCGGAGGCAAGCCTGGGCTACTGGACCTACTCCCTGCTCACCGAGTCACGCGGCATGGCGACCGATGTGGCGGGGTTCTGGGCCGGCTCCTACTGGGCCACGTTCACGATCGGGCGCATCCTGGCGGGGCTCTACACCCGCCGCGCGGGAGCCGACACGGTGGTGCGCGGCAGCCTGTTGGCTGCCCTGGCCGGTGCGGTGCTTCTCTGGTGGAATCCGATTCCGGTGGCCAGCCTGATCGGCGTAGCGCTCATCGGGTTTGCGATCGCGCCCATCTTCCCAGGACTGGTTTCGGGCACCCCTAACCGCGTCGGGCCGCGCTACGCAGCCAACACGATCGGCATGCAGATCAGCGCAGGCGGCCTGGGCGCTGCGACGATCCCTGGCCTCGCGGGCGTGCTCGCCCGCCGCACGTCGTTGGAGGCGATTCCGCCCTTCATCACGGCCATCCTGGCGCTGCTGCTCGTGCTCCACGTGTTGTCCATGCGCTCCGGCGCCGGCCACGCTGCAGCCGAGCAGTAGGCCATCCTGGGCGGAGTCGAAAGGACGTCCCGCGCCTGCAGTCAACGCGCCTGCCAAACAATAAGCATCCTGAGCGGAGGGCCGCAGGCTGCGGCCCGGAGTCGAAGGAGCAGCCCGCAGCACCAGGCGATCCTCAGGCGCCGGGCGTCTGACCACCCTCACTCGCCGCGCAGCATCTTGCGGCTGATCTCGTTATGCCGCCGGACCAGCGCGGGCAGGTCCAGGCCTACGATCTCCTGATCCTTCACCCGCACGCGGCCGTCGATCACGCTCAGATCCACCTTCTGCGGCGTACAGAACACCAACGCGGCCACAGGATCGTGCAGCGCGCCCGCGAAGTCCAGCTGCTCGAGCCGGACGCCGATGAAGTCGGCCGCCATGCCGGGCGCCAGCGCGCCGATATCGTCCCGCCCCAGCACGCTTGCGCCGCCCAGGGTCGCGATCTCCAGCGCCTCCTGCGCGCCGAGCGCCCCGGGGTTGGGTCCCACCATCCGCTGCAGCAACATCGCCTGCCGGGCCTCGGCCAGCAGGTGGCTCGAATCGTTGCTCGCAGATCCGTCGACGCCCAGCCCGACGCGAACGCCCGCATCGCGCATGGCGCGTATGGGCGCGATGCCGGAGGCCAGCCGCATGTTCGAGCACGGGCAGTGCGCCACGCCGCTGCCCGTCCGTGCGAAAAGCGCGATCTCGGCCTGGTTCAGCGTCACGCAGTGCGCGTGCCAGACATCCTCCCCGGTCCACCCGAGCGACGCCACGTAGTCCACCGGCTTCGCGCCGAACTTGGCCAGGCAGAACTCGGTTTCATCCATCGTTTCGGCCAGGTGGGTGTGCAGGCGCACGCCGTAGGACCGCGCCAACTCGGCACTCGCGCGCATCAGATCGCCCGTCACGCTGAACGGCGAGCACGGCGCCAGCGCCACGCGCACCATCCCGAAACGCTCCGCCTGGTGATACTGCTCGATCGCGCGGCGGCTCTCCGCCAGGATGAAGTCCTCGTCCTCCACGCAGCTATCGGGCGGCAGCCCGCCCTTCGATTCGCCCAGGCTCATGCTCCCGCGCGTCGCAGTGAACCGGATGCCCAGGTCGACCGCAGCCTCGATCTCGTCGTCGATCCGGCTCCCGTTCGGGTACATGTAAAGGTGATCGCTCGAGGTGGTGCAGCCGGACAGCATCAACTCGGCTATCCCCACCCGCGCTGACACCGACACGGCCTCCGGTCCCATGCGCGCCCAGATGGGATACAGCGTCTTGAGCCAGTCGAAAAGGACGGAATCCTGCGCGACGCACCGCGTCAGCGTCTGATACAGGTGGTGGTGCGTGTTCACCAGCCCGGGCAGGACGATCATGCCGCGGGCGTCGATGACCGTGTCCGCTTGGGCGGGCAGCTCCGCCGTGGGGCCGACCTGCACGATGGCGTTGTCGCGCACGAAGAGGCCGCCATCCGCGATGCGCCGCCGCGTCGCGTCCATGGTGACCAGCAGGTCTGCGTGCTTCAGAAGTAGAGTTGTCATGGGTGCTCCCGATTTGGAAGTATCAGAGAACTGAGGTGTCCGCGCCGGCCCGCTATCGCCCGCCCATCCCGGACATGGTAATGCCCTGGACAAAGGTCTTCTGGGCCAGGAGATAGAGAATCAGGACCGGCAGGAGGGCGATGACCGACCCGGCCATCAGCAGATTCCAGGCCGTAGCGTACTGGCCGACGAAATAGGAGAGGCCGATGGGAATCGTGCGCATCTGATCCGTACCCGTCACCACCAACGGCCAGAGGAAGTCGTTCCACGACGCCTGGAAGGCAAAGACGGCCAGCGCAGCCATGATGGGCCTGCTGAGAGGCAGCATGATCTGCCCCCAGATGCGCAGGCTCGACGCGCCGTCGATGCGCGCGGCATCGTCGAGGTCGATGGGAATGCTCCGGTAGAACTGCCGCAGCAGGAAGGTGCTCAGCGCACTGAACAGCCCGGGCACGATCAGCGCCGCATAGGTGTCGTACCAACCGAGATTGCGGATGATCAGGAAATTGGGGATGAGCGTCACCTGCGACGGGATCATGAGCGTGGCCAGGTAGAGCAGAAAAATCGCCTCGCGGCCCCGGAAACGCAGCCGCGCGAAGGCAAACGCGGCCAGCGACGCGATCAGGATCTGCCCGATGGTCACGGTGACGGTCACAAAAGCGCTGTTGATGAAGTAACGGCCGAACGGCAGGACCCGAAACGTCTCGACGTAGTTGGCCAGCGTGATCTGGTCCAAGGGGAATCTGCGTGCCATGAACGCGGTGTTTGGCCACAGAGACACGACCACCATGACCACGAACGGCGCCAGCATGATCAGGCCGCCCAGGATCAGGAGCACATAGAGCACGACCCGTCCAAACAGGCTGCGTCCGGCTTCATTCGGTCTCATAGTGCACCCACCGTTGCTGCATGCGGTTCTGGATCAACGTGAACCCGAAGATGAATATGAACAGGAACCAGGCAATGGCCGAAGCCTTGCCCATCCGCGTATACTGAAACGCGTTCTGATAGATGTACTGCACCACCGGCATGGATGACTGCGCCGGGCCCCCGCGCGTCATCACGAAGGGCTCAGTGAAAAGCTGGAACGCGCCGATCGTCTGCAGGACGAACAGGAAGAAGGTGGACGGGCTGATCATCGGAATCGTGACGTTGCGCAGGCGCTGCCACGCACCGGCTCCATCAACCTTGGCCGCGTCGACCAGCTCGGGCGGCACCCCCTGCAATGCGGCCAGGTAGACCACCATCGTGAAGCCGGTGTTCTTCCACAGAGTCAGCAGGACCACCGACCACTTGGAATACCGCGCGCTGCCCAGCAGGTCCGGCAGGCGCACATCCAGCCCGATTGTCCCGCCCAGCCAGCCGAGCGCGTCGTTAACCGGACCGTTACGCGCCAGCAACAGGCGGAAGACGATGGCGCCGGCCACAATGGCGGTCACCACCGGCAGAAAGTAGATCATGCGAAACAGCTCGGTGCCGCGGATGGCCTGATTCAACGCGATCGCCATCAGCAGCCCCAGAATCAGCTGAAACGGCACGATGGTCACGATGTAGAATAGCGTGTTGCCGGCCGTCCGGGCGAAGACCGGATCGCGCAACAGCTCGCGGTAATTGGCCAGGCCCACAAAACCGCGCGGCCCGGTCAGCCCCCAATCGACAAAGCTGATCCCGAATGAGATGCTTACGGCCAGGAACACGAAGAGCAGGAAGCCGAGCAGGCTCGGCAGGATGAACAGGTACGCTTCCCACTGCTGTTCGGGACGCCAGCGGAAGAAGGAGCGCCGCGAAGGTGCGGCAGGTGCGGCTAAATCGCTCATGGTGACAGCACCTTCCTGGGATGCCACCCGGCGATGAATCGCCGGGCTACTCGGCGGCGCCCGCTGAAGCGGGCTCCCTCACAACGCAGCGACGCAGGCCAGCCCGGTTTACCGGGCGTAGCCTGGGAGCCCGTCCGTTGACGGGCGGGCTCCCAGGGATACCACGGCGGGTCCTACTTCTTCGGGAAACCCTTGTCCTTCAGGAACTGATCGACCTGCTCGCACAGCCCGGCCAGGCTCTCCTCCGCGGTCGCCTCACCGGTCCAGATGCGATCCAGGCCCGGGTTGATGATGGACCCGGCCAGTTCATCCCACTCGGGGAAGTATCCGAAGGCGCCCACGCCCGAGGCCGCGGCCTCGTCGATGATGGCCTTCTTGTTCGCCGGCGGATCCGAGGTCATGAAGACCGGCGAGTTGGCCACCGACTGCAGCGCGGGGAAGATCTCGCCGCGCTCCGTGTACAGCTTCTCGCCGCCTTCTGAGCCCTGCAGCCAGCTCAGGAACGTCCACGCCGCATCCTTGTTGTCGCTCTTCGCGCTCATCACCCAAGCTGCGCCGCCCGCAGGATTGTAGCGCTTGCCCCCCGCGGGGATCGGCACGACAGCCACATCGTAGTTCATCTTGGCGGCGTTGAAGGCCGAGACGCGGCTCGTGTTCTGCACGATCATCGCAGCCAGGCCGCTCTGGAACGCGCCTGCGTCCCCGCCCGCCTGGTTCAGGTCCGCATCGCGCATGGCGTAGCCCTTGGCCAGCATGTCGGCGAAGAAGGCGATCGCCTCGACCGACTTTGCATCTGCCAGGGTGCACTTGCTCGGGTTGCGCATGTCATCAAGGATCGAGCCGCCATTCTGCACCAGCCACTTGGCGAATTTACCGTTGTTCTCCATGGCCAGCGCATACTGCTTGACGGTGTCGCCGTCCTTGACCGTCAGCTTCTCGGCAGCCGCCAACAGCTCTTTCCAGGTCCAGGTGTCATCCGGATACGCCACGCCGGCCTTGTCGAACAGGTCCTTGTTGTAGTACAGGACGTTGGACTCGATGTCGCGCGGCAGTCCGTAGACGCTGCCGTTGTACATCGCCGATTCCAGCAGGCCCGGCCAGTAATCGTTCAGGTTGTAGCCCGACTTCTGGATGTAGGGATCGAGGTTCTCGAGAACGCCTTCGGCGGCATACTTGGGGGTCGGCCACAGAAAGGCGATATCAGGAACCGCCTTCGCATCGCCGCTGGCCCACAGCGCCTGGATCTTGGTGAAGTAGTTGTCCCAGGGCTCGTTCCAAGTCTCGATCTTGATCTCCGGGTGCTCGGCCATGAAGGCATCGGCCACCTGCTTGTGGCTGACTGCCTCCTCCGGGCTGCCCCAGAACGCCCAGGTCAACGTTACCGTCTCCGCCGCCGGTTGGGCGGCAGGTGCGGCCGGCTCCGGGGCGGCGGGCTGGGCAGCCGGCTGTGCCGGTTGGGTCGGGACGGGCGCGCACGCGGACACGACCAATCCCAGGACCATCAGGACGCTCACGATAAACCAGGTCTTCCGAATCATCTGACTTCTCCTTTCCTTGTTTGACCGACGATCGGCGCCAGGGGAACAACGGCTGTTGCGCCCCATGGGCCGTCTGACTGCCTGTATCTTCTCAACCGTCAACGCGCCGCCAGCTCATCGAACAGCGGTGCGGTCCCGGTCTTCACCGCGTGGTACGCGTACACATACATGCCCGCGGACCACGCCTGGTAGGGGTAGCCCATCGGATGGCCGCTCTCGCCGTGCAGCCACTCGTTGAACTCCCAATCGTCATGTACGCCCCGCTGGTTGGCCGCAGCCAGGTCGCCCAGCAGGTTCGTCGCCTCAGCCAGCCAGCCCATCTTCACCAACGCCGCGACGTGGAAGCCGCCGATGAAGGGCCAAATGCCGCCGTTGTGGTACTGGTGCGGCAGGTTCAGGTTGCGGCTGCGGTAGTACTCACGCCAGTCCGGGCTGCCCGGGTAGATGGGCGGATGGATGGCCTTGCTCGGCGAGGGCTGCGCCATCCCCACCTGATACAGATAACGCATGATGTGGTCGGCCCGGTGCTCATCCGCCAGGCCGCACAGCACTGCCAGCAGGTTGCCCAGCGTGTCGCAGTAGTCGCCGTACTCACGGAAAGCGACCCAGGGCAGATAGAACGGCCGGCTGGAAATGGTGCCCACATTGTGATAGAGCATATACCATTCCAGCCGGATATGCTTGAGCTTCTCCAGGTGCTCCGCAAAGTGCGCAGCCACCCAGCAGCGGTCGACCCACAACAGCATGTTGAGCCGCTCGAACACATCCGCCGCCTGGCACGCGCCGTGATGTGGCTCCGTATGACACACCGAGGCCATCTCGGCCATCGCCTTGAGTGCGGCGCCGTACAAGACGTTGTCGTACAACACATTGTAGCGCACGGCCAGCAGGTCCATCCAGTCGCCCGCTTCCGGCACCTCCAGCAGGCCGCACTCGTTCATGTCCTGGTAGTGCAGCCACAGCAGGGCCGCCTCAAGCCGCGGCCAGTTGGCCGCCAGGTGCGCCGCATCGTGCGTCCGTAGCCAGTAGTAGTAATGGCCCAGGATGAACCACAGATTGGCGTCTACTGCGCCCGCGTTCTCCGTGGAGCGCTCGCCGGTCTCGGGGTGCACGTTCAAGGGGATCAGCCCCAGCGGCGATTGCGCGGCGCCGAGCGTGTCGAGCGAGGCGCGAAACGCCGCCATCAGGCCGTCGTCTCCGGAGACGGCCGCGCCCAGCGCGGTGATCATGCTGTCGCGCGCCCACACCTGAGGGTAGCCGGGAACCAGCCCCGACGCGCGGAAGCCGTACGGCGTCACACACCGGCGCAAGACATCCAGCGCCCTGCCGTATGCTTCCTCGATGAGATCGCTGACATCCGCCATAGGTCGTTGCTCTGTTCCTCCTCGAACTGACGGTAGTATAGTGGGGCGTCACGCCGCTGTCAAAGGTCGCTGCCATCCGCATGGCCCGTTGAGTGGACCGCAGCGGGTTATCGGCGGAGGCGGGTGCGTATGATATAATCCAGGTCATGCAGGCGGCCCCACGGTAGGTGCTGCCACAGGAGTTCGACGATGCTGATCAGAATGAGGACCCTGCGGGTTCCCCTTCTCGTGACCGCAGCGCTGTTGCTGCTCTCGGTCATCATTCTGCCGGCCGCGCCGGCAGCCGCGCAGGAGACGGACGCCCCGACGGTGACCGTGATCACCCCCGCGCTCAACGTACGGTCGGGACCCGGGACCAACTACCCCGTGATCGGCAGCCTGAAGCAGGGCGCCAGCGTCCCGATCACCGGCCGGCACGGCGCGAGCGGCTGGTGGCAGGTGTCCTTTGCCGGCAATAAGACCGGCTGGGTGAGCGGCGCGGCTTCGCTCGTGAAGGTCAGCGGAGCAACGGATAAGACGCCGGAGGTGACCGCACCACCGGCCCCGGCGCGGGTGGCCTCCGCACCCGCTGCAGGCAAGACGATCGTCTTTCAGGAGAGCAGCGGCGGCGCGATCTACGTAATCGGCTCGGACGGCCGCGGCCTCCGCCGGCTGACGACGGGCATGGACCCGGCCATTTCTCCCGACGGGCGGCAAGTGGCCTTCACGCGCTGGTCAGGCAGCGGCCTCGGATCCACCGGCAGCCTGTGGGTGATCAACCTGGACGGCCGCGGCGAGCGCCAGATATCGGCCGATCTTCGCCAGCCTAAGTCGCCCACCTGGTCGCCCGACGGCACGCAGATCGTCGTCAACCAGCAGCATGGCGGAACCATCGAGCCGCGCGTCGTGCCGGTCTTCCTGTACCCGCCCACCACCCTGGTCGACATCTTCAACTGTCCATGGACCTTCGACACCGAGTTCGGCCCGGTCACGCGTGACGTGCCCTGCTACCGGATGCTCGAGAACCCCAACTGGGCGCTGCGCGTGATCAAAGTCGCCGATGGCACGTTTCGCGACCTGCCCAGCGACATCTACGCATTCGCGCCCACCTGGAACCCGGCCAACGACTGGCAGGTGCTCTACAAGGGACGCAGCGGCCTGCAGTCCATGGATGTCAAGCGCGACGCCAACTGGGCGGTAACGAAGGACGCCTCCGACCGGTCCCCCATCTACTCACCCGACGGTTCCCGGGTTGCGCTCGCCTACCGGCAGCACGATCATCTCGACATCCACGTCATGAATCCGGACGGCAGCGGCCGCATGCGGCTGACTGAAACACCCCTGAGCGTCGCGCTTGAGGCGCAGCAGAAGGGGCAGACCGCGCACCAATGGAACAATGCTGCGCCGGCCTGGTCGCCAGACGGCAGGCAGATCGCGTTCGTGACCGACCGTACGGGTCGCTGGGAGCTCTGGGTCATGAATGCCGACGGCACAGCCCAGCGGCCGCTTTTCCCTGCCGGCGCGCTCCGAGGCATCGACCTGCAGT
>CAZMIS010000159.1:0-9091 GCA_964566325.1 uncultured Anaerolineales bacterium | reverse complement strand
CCTCGGCCAGCGCACCCGTGACCCCCGGCCGGGGGCGGGCGGAGGGCTCCCGGTGCGGCGCCTCCTCGCGCTCCCGCAGGATGATGTCCCGCACGCGGCTGCGCGCGCGGGACAGGCGCGATTTCACGGTGCCGATGGGCACCCCGAGCATTTCCGCGATCTCGTGATACTGGTAGCCCTCGACGTCTGACAGGACCAGGATGGCGCGCTGGTCCACAGGCAGGCGGCCGATGGCTGCCTGCAGCTGCTCCTCGAGTTCCTTCTGCAGCACGAGCTCATCGGGCCGTGCGGCCGGATCGCGCAGCGCATCGTGCCACTCCGACGCATCCTCTTCCTCATCGATCGACACGCTGTTCGCACTGCGCCGGCGCTCGCTGCGCAGCACATCGTAGCAGGTGTTGACCACGATCCGCAGCAGCCACCCCTTGAACGACGACCCATTCCCCCGGAACTGGTGCGCGCGCTGATAGGCCTTCAGGAACGCATCCTGGGTGGCATCGGCGGCTGAGCCGGTGTCCCCCAGGATGCGGTAGGCCACATTGAAGGCCGTCGCCTGGTGGCGCAAGACGAGCAGATTATAAGCGTCGAGCTGCCCCCGCTGTACGTGCCCGACCAGCACCTCATCCGGGGTCTCAGGTCCAATGTTTCTCCAGTTCATCACCATGTCCCATGGCTTGCTGACGCAACAACAAATCAGGCTGCCGCGGCCGATCCGCACAGGCCAGCTACAAACAGTATACGGATGGACGTTGCCCGGCACATCCCCCGCCGGTATCATCTTGATTGGCGAAAATGGACGAAAACGCACTACCGGGAATGTGGTAGCATGCCGTCGTCTACTTGACGCCGCAGAAGGGGGCGGGTACGATAGACCGTGACCCGACGGGACCGCAGCCGGGCCCCGCCGCGCACCGCGCGCGGTAGTCTATCCTCGCGGCAACACGGCAACAGACATGCATCATGATGACAGCGGCGCGCCCTACGTTCAGCACAGGGTGGCGGACAAGAAACCACGGCGCTCGTGGCTGACCGTCCTGACGGGTGATCCCTTGGCGACGGCCGAAGCGCCTCACGAAACGATCAACAAGAAGGTCGGGCTCGCCGTCTTCGCGTCCGACGCGCTTTCCTCGACGGCTTACTCGACCCAGGAAATGCTGGTCGTGCTGGCGCTCGCGGGCGCCGCGGCATTCACCAACGCCATCCCCCTGTCGCTGGTCATCGTGGCGCTCCTGGCCCTGGTGACGGCCTCGTACGTGCAGACTATCTACGCGTACCCGGGTGGCGGCGGCGCCTACATCGTGGCGCGCGACAACCTGGGCGCGGCGCCGGCCGCGGCTGCGGGCGCCGCACTGCTGGTCGGCTACATCCTGACGGTGGCGGTGTCCATCTCCTCCGGCGTCGCGCAGATCAACTCATCGTTTCCGGCCCTCTATCCCTATCGCGTGCCGATCGCCGTGTTCCTGACGGTGCTGGTCATGGTGATCAACCTGCGCGGGGTGCGCGAGTCGGGCATGGTCTTCGCGGTTCCGACGTACTTCTTCGTGGTCATGATGTTCCTGACCCTCATCCTGGGCATGGTCCGGCACTTCACCGGCACGCTGGGCGTCGTTCAGGACCCGCCGCCGATGGAGATGGTGGGGCTCGCGCAGCCCCTGACCCTGTTCCTGTTGCTGCGCGCGTTCACCAGCGGCACGACCGCGCTGACCGGGGTGGAGGCCATCTCGAACGGGGTGCCGGCGTTCCGCGTGCCGCGCAGCCGCAACGCGGCCATCACCCTGATCTGGATGTCTGCGATCCTGGGGTTCCTGCTGGTCGGAATCACCTACCTGGCCGTGCAGATCGGCGCGGTGCCCTCGGAAGAGGAGACGATCATCTCGCAGCTCGCGCGCACGGTGGACGGCGGCCGCGACATCATCTACCTGCTCACGATGGCGGGCACGACGATCATCCTGGTCATGGCCGCCAACACGTCCTTCGCCGGCTTTCCCCGCCTGGCGGCGCTGCTGGCCATCGACGGCTTCCTGCCGCGGCAGCTGTCGACCCAGGGCAGCCGGCTGGTCTACTCGCGCGGCATCACGGTGCTCACCCTCCTGTCGATCGGCTTCATCGTCGCGTTCCAGGCCAGCGTCACCGCGCTGATCCCGCTGTACGCCATCGGCGTCTTCCTGTCGTTCACGCTCTCGCAGGCCGGCATGGTGCACCGCTGGTGGAAGTCGGGCCGCCTGGCGCCGGGGCAGGAGGTCGCGGAGCAGGGCTCGACGCTGGCCCACGACCGGGGGTGGCGCGCCAAGCTCGCGTTCAACACGGTGGGTGCAGTGGCGACCGGGATGGTGACACTGATCTTCGCGGCCACCAAGTTCAGGGAGGGCGCGTGGATCGTGCTGGTGGTGCTGCCCTTGCTGATGGGGCTGACCTTCCGCATCCATCGCCACTATCGTGACCTGTCGAAGACCCTGTCGCTGCAGAAGTACGAGCCGGAGATGCGCTCCACGCGGCACCGCGTGATCCTGCTCATCAGCGGCGTCCACAAGGGCACGCTGCGTGCGCTGCGCTACGCGCAACTGCTCTCGAGCGACGTGACCGTCGTCCACGTCTCGGTCGATCCGGATGAGACCGCGCGGGTGCAGCACAAGTGGGAGGAGTGGGGCGAGGGGGTGCGGCTGGTGATCCTCGACTCGCCGTACCGCCTGATGCTCGAGCCGATCGTGGAGTACATCGAGTACATCGCGTCGCAGCGCCAGCCGAACGACACGATCACGATCATCGTGCCCCACTTCGTGCCGCGCGGCTGGTTCGACAACCTGCTGCACAGCCAGACCGCCATGGTTCTGCGGCTGCGGCTGCTGCGGCTGCCGAACATCGTCGTGACCGACGTGCCATACCAGGTGACATAATGTCCTCCCTGGCGAAGCCGGATTTCATTTGACACCCATAGGGGCCGTGTGCTACACTTGACTGTCAAAGGCCATGATGGAAACGAGTAGGCGGCCCCTCTCGGCGCCCAGCGAGCCCGGAACAGTGTGAGCCGGACATCCCCGAGACCCGCCGAAAATCCTTCCGGAGCCGCGACCCCAACGGCCGTTAACGTGCCCAGTAGGCGTCGCCGGGCTTGCGCCCCGTTATCAGCCGCAGAGGCGTGATGGCGCCTCACCGAGTGAACGTTTGCCGGCTGAAGATCCCGATTGCAGCTCGGGCCACGAACCCGATCTTCAATCTTCAATCTTCTATCTGCAATCGTTAAGCGGGGTGGTATCGCGGGAGCCGATGCTCTCGTCCCCACATGGGACGGGGGCGTTTTTGTTTAATCAATGCCGATGGGAGGCAATCGTGACCGATCTGCTGTACCAGACCGATAGTTACCTGCGTGAGTTCGACGCAGTCGTGGTCGATGTCGACGAGACGGGCAGCCGGGTGGCGCTCGACCGCACGGCCTTCTACCCGAGCGGCGGGGGACAGCCCTGCGACCTGGGCGTCCTGCGGCTGCCGGTCCTGTCGGGCACGGAGACGCCCGAGGTGAGCCTGGCGGTGACCCAGGTGAAGAAGGAGGGCGGCCTCGTGTGGCACAAGATCGAGGGCGTGCTGCCGCGCCAGGGCGTGCGCCTGACCGGGGAGCTGGACTGGGCACGGCGCTACCAGCTGATGCAGACGCACAGCGCGCTGCACGTGCTGTGCGGGGTGGTGTACCGCGACTACGGCGCACTGGTCACGGGGGGCAACATGGACCCCGGGCAGGGCCGGATGGACTTCGAGTTCGCGACCATGCACGGAGACCTGGTGTCTGAGATCGAGGCGCGCTGCAACGCGGAGATCGCGGCCGCGCGCGACATACGGGTGAATATCCTGCCGCGCGCCGAGGCCTTCCAGATTCCGGACCTGATCCGCACCAAGATCAACCTCCTGCCCGAGGGCATCGCGGAGGTGCGGACGGTCGAGATCGTAGGGCTCGACCTGCAGGCAGACGGCGGCACGCACGTCGCCAACACGCGCGAGATCGGCCGGATCCGCGTGACGGACTACAAGTCCAAGGGCGCCATCAACAAACGCATCTACATCGAGGTCGGGTGAGGCGATTGATCACCGCGCTGCTGGTGTTGTATGCACTGGCCGTCGGTGCGTGGCTCGTCGCCCGCGCGATCTGGGGCGATCAGCTGCTGGTGCTCGCGTTCCTGAACAGCCTGCCCACCCTGCCGTTTCTGTTGGCGCCCGCGGCGCTGTTGCTGGCGCTGGTGGTGCGGCGGCCCGTCGTATGGGTCGCGGCCCTGATTCCCGTGATCCTGTGGCTGGGCTTCTTCGGCTGGCGCTTCCTGCCCAGGGGCGGGTCGCTCAGCGCCGGGCAGCCGGCCGTGCGGGTGATGGCGCTCAACGTGCTGGTGAGCAACGACGACATCGCGGCGATGGCTGCGGCCATCACCGCCGAGCAGCCCGACATCGTCACGCTGGCCGAGCTGAGCACCACCCAGGACGCCGCGCTGGCCGCGGCCATCGGCGATCTCTACCCGTATCGCACCCTGCGGCGGCTGCCCGGGGTGAGCTACGGCGTGGGCATCTACAGCCGCTGGCCGCTGCAGGACCTGGGCAGCCTCCAGACGGGGCTGGGCCTGCGGTCTGCGGTGGCCGACATCGCGACGCCCCACGGCGTCATCCGGTTCGTGGGCATTCACCTGCGCTCCACCGGGGCGAGCGGCGATTCGCTGGCCGGGCTGGTCGAGCAGCTCACCGAGGGCTTCCGGGGCCGGGAGGCCCAGATCGAAGCCGTCTGCGGGTATCTCGACCAGTGGCGCGCGTTGAGCGATGTGTCGGGCGACATCCCGGTCATCGTGGCGGGCGACTTTAACATGGGTGAGTTCAGCGACGCGTACCGCTGCATGGGCTCGCGCATGACCGACGCGTTCAAGGCCGTGGGCCGCGGCTACGGCTTTACGTGGCCTGCAACCGACGCGCGGCTCGGGCAGCTGGCCAGCAGGCTGGTCCAGACCCGCATCGACTACATCTTTCATTCACGCCATTGGCGCACGGTATCGGCTGAGACGCTCAGCCGGCCCACCGGCTCCGATCATCGGGCGGTGGTGGCGACGTTACAAAAGGAAGATTGAAGAAGGAAGAAGGAATATCCATGGAAGGGGACGATCTTCCTTCTTTCCTCTTCCTTCTTCCTTTCGGCATCTAAGGAGGAATCATGCCTGTATTCAAAGATGTTGCGCCCCAGGTGAACCTGCCCGAGATGGAGCAGGGGGTGCTGGGGTCCTGGCGGAAGGCAGGGGTATTCAGTAAGACCGTCGAGCAACACAAGGACGGCCCGCGCTACGTGTTCTACGAGGGGCCGCCGACCGCGAACGGCCGCCCGGGCATCCACCACGTCCTGGCGCGCGCGTTCAAGGACATCTTCCCGCGCTACAAGACCATGCGCGGGTTCTTCGTCTCGCGCAAGGGCGGCTGGGACACCCACGGCCTGCCGGTCGAGCTGGAGATCGAGCGCAAGCTGGGCTTCTCGGGCAAGAAGGCGATCGAGGAATACGGCGTCAGCGAGTTCAACAAGCTCTGCCGCCAGAGCGTCTTCGACTACGTGGAGGACTGGGAGAAGCTGACGGAACGCATGGCGTTCTGGGTCGATCTGCCGACCGCGTACCGGACGTACACCAACGACTACGTCGAGTCGCTGTGGTGGATCCTCAAGCAGTATTGGGATCGGGGCCTGATCTACCAGGGCTATAAGGTGGTCCCGTATTGCCCGCGCTGCGGCACGCCGCTGAGCAGCCACGAGCTGGCCCAGGGCTACCAGGAGGGCACGAAGGACCCCAGCATCTTCGTCAAGTTCCCCGTAAAGGATCAGCCGGGCGTCTACCTGCTCGTCTGGACCACCACGCCGTGGACCCTGCCCGGCAACGTGGCGGTCGCTGTGGGCGAAGAGGTCGACTACGTGCTGGTCCGGCACGGGGAGGATCAGCTGTGGCTGGCCGAGGCGCTGGTGGGGTCGGTCTTCGAAGGGCACGTGGATCACGTGGAGGTGCTGCGCAGGGTCAAGGGCAAGGAGTTGCTCGGGCTGCACTACCGGCCGCTCTACACCTTCCTCCCCGTGCTGCAGGATTACTGCTACGTGATCCCGGGCGACTTCGTCAGCACGGAGGACGGCACAGGGCTGGTGCACATCGCGCCGGCGTACGGTGCGGACGACATGGAGGTGGGCCGGAAGTTCAACCTGCCGACCCTGATGACGGTCGACGCGCAGGGCCGCTTCACCGAGGAGGTGGAGCCGTGGCGCGGCATATTCGTCAAAGACGCCGACCCGCTCATCCAGCGCGAGCTCACCGAGCGCGGCCTGATGTTCAAGCAGGGCATCTACGAGCACACTTACCCGTTCTGCTGGCGCTGCGACACGCCGCTGCTCTACTACGCCCGCACCACGTGGTACATCAAGACCACCGCGTTCAAGGATCGCCTGGTGGCCAACAACCAGCGCATCAACTGGGTGCCGGATCATATCCGGGACGGCCGCTTCGGCGAGTGGCTGGAGAACAACATCGATTGGGGCCTGGCGCGCGAGCGCTACTGGGGCACGCCCCTGCCGTTCTGGGTCTGCGACAACCCGAAGTGCGGCCACCAGGAGTGCATCGGGTCGGTCGCGGAGCTCAGCCAGAAGACGGGGCGCCGCTTCATGAACCCGCGTTACCTGGCGCAGCAGCTCGGGCGCTGGCCCGACGTGAACCAGCCCGACACCGAGCCGCTGGACCTGCATCGCCCCGCGGTCGACGCACTGGCGTGGCCCTGCGAGAAGTGCGGCACGGGCGAGATGCACCGCGTGCGCGAGGTGGCCGACGCCTGGTTCGACTCCGGCTCCATGCCGGTGGCCCAGTGGCATTATCCGTTCGAGAACCGGGAGATCTTTGCGGAGCAGTTCCCCGCGGACTACATCTGCGAGGCGATCGACCAGACGCGCGGCTGGTTCTACACCCTGCATGCGGTCAGCACCTTGCTGTTCGACAGCGTGGCGTTCAAGAACGTCATCTGTCTCGGCCACATCGTGGCGGAGGACGGCGGCAAGATGTCGAAGAGCCGCGGCAACGTCATCAACCCGTGGACCGTCATGGACCTGCACGGTGCGGACGCGACGCGGTGGTACATGTACACGGCCAGCCCGCCCGGCAACACGCGGCGCTTCAGCGCGAACCTGGTGAAGGAGATCGTCGGCCGCTTCATGCTGACGCTGTGGAACAGCTACAGCTTCTTCGTGACGTACGCGAACCTGAACGACTTCGATCCGGCGGCCGCACCCGTGCCGCTCGACCAGCGTTCGGTGCTCGATCGGTGGGTGTTGGCCCGGCTGCATCGCCTCGTGACCGACGTGACGCAGGCCCTCGAGACCTACGACGTCATCGGCTCGACCCGGCCGATCAGCGAGTTCGTCGACGAGCTGAGCAACTGGTACGTGCGCCTCAGCCGCCGGCGGTTCTGGAACGTCGAGGCGGACGAGGAGAGCCAGCGGCTCAGCCTCGCCGCGCACCAGACGATGTACGAGGTGTTGGTGACCGTGGCGCACCTGCTCGCGCCGTTCACGCCGTTCATTGCGGACGAGATCTACTGCAACCTGGCGGGCGGCAGCGGCGGCGCGGAGAGCGTCCACCTTAGCCGGTGGCCCGATCCCAATCCACTGCACCAGGACGACCGGCTCGTTGCCGACATGGCGTTGGCGCAGAGGGTGGTCGGGCTCGGCCGCGCGGCGCGCGAGAGCGCATCGCTCAAGCTGCGCCAGCCGCTCAAGGAGGCGTTCGTCGGCGTGCCCGGCAAGGCCGAGGCCGATGCGATCCTCCGCCTGGCCGACGAGGTGGTGAAGGAAGAATTGAACGTCAAGGCGCTGCACCCGGTGGCTGCGGGCAGCGACCTGGTCGATGTGCAGATCCATCCCCTGCCGAAGCAGCTGGGCCAGAAGCACGGGCGCAGGTTCCCCGCGATCAAGGCTGCGCTGCTGGCGCTGGAGCCGATGGCCGTCGCGGCGGCGGTGGAGGCCGGCCAGCCGGTGGAGGTGACGGTCGACGGCGAGACGATCGCGGTGCAGCCGGATGAGGTCCAGGTGCGCAAGCAGCCGAAGCCCGGTCTCGCCGTGGCCGAGGAAAGCGGCTACCTGGTCGCGGTCACGACCGAGCTGACCGATGAGCTGCGCTGGGAGGGGTACGCGCGCGAGGTCGTGCGCAACATCCAGGAACTGCGCAAGAAGTCGGGCTTCGAGATCAGCGACCGCATCCACACGGCGGTGCAGGCCGGCGCGGCGTTCGACCCGGTCTGGCGGCAGTTCGGCGCCGACATCGCAGCAGACACCCTATCGGTGTCCTTCACCGCGGGCGCGCCGGAGCCCGGCATGTTCACCGCGACGGTGAAGCTCGACAACGAGGACGTGACCCTGGGCGTACGCAAGGTGTCCTGAGCGGGAAATCAACGGAACAGCAAACCTCCGAGGTCGTGCCAGCCTTCGGCTGGCCTGAGACCTCGGAGGTTTATACTGCCCTGACGCTGTCGCGCGGGTATAGCGCAGAAGTGTCTGCTTCCTTGCCTTTCGGGCCGCAAGGGGCTAGAATGCGGGTAACGGCACGCAGCAATGTGCCGGCTAAGTGAGGCACGTATGTTGACACCGGAGAGAATCAAACGGTTGCGGGGCTATCTGCTCGAGCAACAGGACACCCTCCGGCAGCAGTTGGTAGGGTTAGCCGATGCTGCCCAGGAGAGCACGGTGGGGCTCGGCAACCACATGGCGGACGACGCGACGGCAGCCTTTGACCAGGCCACTGTGGTTTCGCTGCGCCGGGGGCATTCGCGCATGTTGGCCGACGTCGAAAACGCCCTGCAGCGGATGGAGAACGGGACCTACGGCCGCTGCGAGCGCTGCAGCGAAGAGATCGACTTCGCGCGGCTCAAGGCCCTTCCCGCCACGACGCTGTGCATGACGTGCCAGCGGCTGCTCGAACTGTGAGTGGCCGGCGACGCCGCTCCCCTTTCACCCCGCGTGCGGCCGCACGGCGGGCTCATGATCTGCGCGGCACCGGCCGGGCTGCAGGAGAAACATACCCCTGATGCGTGATCTACGTTGGCTTTGGGTGTTCGT
>CAZMIS010000158.1:0-9140 GCA_964566325.1 uncultured Anaerolineales bacterium | reverse complement strand
AATCGGGTGCACCAGGGCGATGTCGAGGTGGGTTTCGATGCAGAACTGGCAAACTGGGCTCTCGTGGGCTTCGATCCGGACGCCGGTTCGCTGCCCGACAGGCTCAAATTCGCGTACATCGAGACATGCACGCCGCTGATGCGGCGCCATGGGCAGGAACAACTCGATCCTGCCCCGTTCTTACGCGCCGCGCCCGCCGTCTTGCATCCGTTGATACGGCGCACGGTGCTGCCGGACCTGTTCTCACGTTACTACGACGTCCGGCGTGTTGCGATCGACCTGGTCGCGCGCATACAGAAGGTGGGACGGGCGGACCTGGTGCCGGCCGCGATCGACACGGTCAACTGGTTCTTTCTTGCCGAACGACGCGAGCACCACTTCCTGCCCATCACGATCGAGGAAACGCGGCGGTACCATCGTTGGGACACGCTCATCTGGCGCATGTATCTCTGGATGCGGCGCATCGATCAGCGGGTCTACGCGATACGACGTAGGCCCTACCCGTACATCCTCCCCAGTCTCAGAGAGAAGCGCACATGACGATTTCATTGCCCGAGGTGGTCTCCGCGCTGGACATGCTCCAGATCACCTCGCTCGATGCACTGCAGCTCATCGACGCCGCAGCCATCGGACAACAGCACTATCCTCTCTTCAACCCTTCGACACCCACGCTCATCGTTGGGCTGCAGGGAGCCGGCCTCCCGAATGTCCGCCGGCTGCTCCTGCAGGCATACGAGCCCACCCATACCGTCACCCTGATCGCCAGCGCCCCGGTTGTCATGGCGCTCGACCATCTCGATGGGGACATGAACGGTTCAGCCCTCTACGTGCCGCCGCGCGGCACGCCCAGCTCGTACGAGGCGCTTCAGAACGTGTCCGCACGCCTGCGCGCACCCGATGGCTGCCCATGGGACAGGGAATTGACGTGGGACAGCCTGCGTCCCTTCCTGCTGGAGGAGACCTACGAGCTGCTCGCGGCGCTCGACGCGCGCGATCCGCGCAAGGTGATGGAGGAGCAGGGCGACCTCCTGCTCCAGATCGCCCTGCAGGCCCAGATCGCCGCCGAGAGTGGGCAGTTCCGCTTCCCCGACGTGATCGCGCATATCGTCGACAAACTGGTCAGGCGCCACCCCCACGTCTTCGGAGAGGTGGCGGTCAACGGGACGGACGAGGTTCTGGCGAACTGGGAGGCCATCAAGGCTGCCGAGCGCGCTGCGAACGGCGCGAGGCGCTCGCCCCTGGCCGGCATCCCGCCAGGGCTTCCCGCCCTGGCGCAGGCCGAAAGCTACCTGGACCGCATGTCGCGGCTGCGTTCCGCCGTGCCGTCGCCCGAGCCCTGGGGGAGACTGGCCGCGTTGGGCCCCGACGAGCCACTCACGCCGGAGGTCCTCGGCCAGGCGCTCTTCGAGCTGGTCGGCTGGGCGCTGGCTCGAGGGGTCGAGTCGGAGAGCGCGCTGCGCGAGGCGACGGCGTCCTTCGCCGCCCAAGTCGCAACAGAAGGCTGGGGTTAGAGCCAGCCTGCCTCACCACCGCTTTCACGGAGGGCCGTCCATGACGATTCATCGGTACGAACCTGACGGGTATCACAACACGATCGGCTCCCACCCGGCCGTTCTGACGGTGGAGAGCGGCGACACGCTCATCACCACGACGATCGACGCGTTCGGATGGGACCAAAGGGGCCGCCAGGCGGCCGGCCGGCCGAACCCGCAGACCGGGCCATTCTACGTCGCCGGTGCAGAGCCCGGCGACACGTTGGCGGTCGATCTGGTGCGCCTCCAGCCCAACCGGCCGACCGGCTTCACGCGGGACGTAGTTTCGCCCAACGTGGTCGAGCCGGAGTACGTCTGGTCGCTGCCCCAGGGAGAGCTGATCACCTGGCACATCGACCCCGTGCGCCGCGAGGCCACCACGGCCCACCCGCTGCCCCACCTCGGGCAGCTGTGTCTCCCGTTGGACCCCATGATCGGCTGTTTCGGCGTGGCGCCGGCGCTGGGCCAGGCGATCTCCACAGCCACATCGGGACCCCACGGCGGAAACATGGACTACCGCGGCTTCCGTGCCGGCACGACGGCCTACTTCCCGGTCATGGCGCCCGGCGCGCTCTTCTTCATCGGCGACGGGCACGCGGTGCAGGGCGACGGTGAGATCGTTGGCACCGGCATCGAGACCTCCTTCGAGGTCGAGCTTGTCCTGCGCGTGCTGAAGGGCTGGCGCATCAACTGGCCGCGCGGGGAGAACGGCGACGACCTGTTCACCGTGGGCAATGCCCGGCCGCTGGACCAGGCAGTCCAGCACGCCACGACCGAGATGCTTCGCTGGCTGACCGAGAGCTATGGCCTGACCGCCCAGGAGGCCAGCATCCTGCTCGGCCAGTGCGGCCGGTATGACCTGGGGAACATCTACGATCCCGCGTACACGATGGTTTGCCGGCTCAGCAAGCGCTGGCTGCCGGCAGAAAGGGGCTAGTATGGCTCATCCCATGCTCCGCAATCCCCATCTCGAGGGCGCACCCTTCCTGTTCGAGGGCGGACCTGACGGCGTCCTCCTGGTGCATGGCTTCACAGCCACCACGGCGGAGGTGCGCCCGCTTGCGCATCACCTGCACGACCTGGGCTACACCGTGTCGGGTCCCCTGCTTCCGGGCCACTTCGACCGGCCGGAGGCGGTCAACCGCTTCCGCTGGCAGGACTGGATCGCGACGGTCACCCAGGCATACCGCGACCTGAGTGCGCGCTGCGACCGCGTGGTCGTGGGCGGCGAGTCCACCGGCGCGCTCCTCACCCTGCTCCTGGCTGCGCGTCAACCGGAGGTCAGGGCAGTCCTCTCGTATGCGCCAGCCCTGACCCTCACCATGCGGCGCAGCGACACGGTGAAGCTGCGCCTGCTGGCGCCCTTCGTGACCGCGATCCCAAAAGCCGGCGGCCAGCCGAGCGAAGCCGACGAGCTCTGGCAGGGCTACATGGTCAATCCGCTCAAGGGCGTGGTCGAGCTGCTGCGCCTCCAGTCCGTCGTCAGGCCGCTGCTCCCCCAGATCCGCCAGCCCATCCTGATCGCCCAGGGCCGGCTCGATCGGACGGTGGACGCCGGCGCGCCGCAGGAGATCTACGATCGCGTCAGCTCGGACATCAAGGAATTACACTGGTTCGACCGCTCGACGCATTGCGTCGCGTTGGACGGCGAACGCGAAAGCCTGTTCCGTATCACCGATCGTTTCATCGAACGCGTTCTCAGTGGAGGCACCCCATGACCCGGCCGCTACGCTGGTATGACCTCATCACAATCAACATTTACTTCTTCGCGCTGACCACTCTCTCGCAGACGAATGGCCTGGTTTTTCCGCTCCTCGTACAGGGTTTCGTCGGAGAAGCGACCAAAGGCACCCGTCTCGGCGAGTTACGACTGTGGAGCCTCATGGTGGCGCTGCTGTGGCAGGCGGTTATGGGCATGCTGTCGGACCGCAACACGTCGCGTTGGGGGCGCAGGCGGCCGTTCATCTTCGCCGGCTCGCTGGGCATCGCAGTCTTCATCGTTCTCACCGGCGTCTCGGCCGGCATGAGCGGGATGACGGGCTTCTGGTTCCTCTTCGTCACGGCCCTGCTCCTGTCGGTTGCCGCAAACACGGCCCACGGTGCGCAGCAGGGACTCATTCCGGACCTGGTGCCCGACGAGCGGCGAGGGCAGTTCTCTGCAGTCAAGGCAATCCTGGAACTCCCCGTTCCCCTGATCCTGGTCTCATTCACGATCGCCCGGCTCATCAGCGCCGGCAACCTGTGGCTCGCGCTCGGCGTGGCCCTTGCGGTCGTGCTCGGCTCCATGGCCATCACCATGCTGGCGCCCGAGAAGCCGCTGCCGAAGGCGGAAGCAGCGCCCTTCGATTGGGAGCCCATCCTGCGCCTCGTCCTGATGACCGCGCTCTTCACCTCCATCATCCTCGGGCTGGGGGCGCTGGTTCGCAGCCTCGGCGGTCCGCTGGAAGCTGTCACGTCGCCCATGCTTCTGCTGGGGATCATCGGGCTGCTGGGGGTCGTGGCAATGCTCATCGCCGTTGCCGTTGGGGTGTGGATCAGCGTGCGGATCAGCATCGGCAACAATGCGGCGAGCGCCAACCCATCGTTTACGTGGTGGGTGATCAACAGGCTGGCGTTCCTGGTCGGAACGACGAACCTCTCGACCTTCGCCATCTACTTCCTCCAGGGCCGGCTCGGCCTGGAGCGGGAAAAGGCCGCGGGACCGGCCGCCCTCCTGATGATGGTGATCGGGATCTTCATCCTGCTGGCCGCGCTGCCCAGCGGCATCCTGGGGGACCGGTTCGGCCACAAGCGCCTGGTCTTCATCAGCGGGATTGTCGCGGCCCTGGGGGTGCTCATCGCCCTGCTCTCGCCCAACATGACGGTCATCTACGTCGGCGGCAGCCTCATCGGCATGGCGACCGGCTTCTTCTTCACCGCCAATTGGGCGCTGGGCACACGCATCGTGCCCCACGCGGAGGCGGGCCGCTACCTTGGCATCTCGAACCTGGCCGGGGCAGGCGCGGGCGCGGTCGGCGCCTACATCGGCGGCCCGCTGGCCGACTACGTCACGCGCCGGCTGCCCGACATGCCGGGGGCCGGTTATGTCATGCTCTTTGCGATCTTCGGCGTCATGTTCCTGGTGTCGGTGCTGGCGCTCCAGCGCGTTCGCGCACCCCAGGCGCGCTAGGAACTAAAAAAGCGAGGGACGCCGTGTGGCCGTCCCTCGCTTCTCAGTTCAGCTCAGTCCGTGTGACGGACTACAGCTCCGTCACCGTGATCGCGCTCTGATCGCAGCTCGACTCGCAGGAGTAGCAGCCGATGCACTCATCCGGATCACCCTTGAACATGGCGTACTTCTTGCCTGCGTCCTCCACGAGCGCCAGCAGTTCCTGAGGGCACGCGTCGATACAATCCCCGCAAGCCTCGCACTTATCAACATCGACAGTCACAACGAACATCATTTCCTCCGAGTCGTGCTATATGTTCCAGCGCCGCAGTCCGACGCTAACTACAATCTACCACCTTTACGGGGTTACGAAAATGACGGTCATCAGGTTTGCCGGCATTTCCATGCCGCACCACGTCACGGCGTCGCCGCCGGGGCCGGCGTGGCTGCCAGTAGCCCGGCTCTGTCCTGCGAGACCAGGGCGTCCACGCTGAACTCGGCCACGCGGGCGTAGTACTCGGATTCGGACGACTTCACTACGTAGGAGGTGCTCGCCTCATCCCTGGCGCCCACGAGCAGCGTGACGGACTTCATCTGATCGCCCGACTTGACCTGCATCACGACGGTCGCATTGGGCTGCGCCAGGCCCCAGGACGCAGCTTCTTCCTTCCCGAGCGGCGCAGTCATCCGCAACGAGGTGACCGAATTGACGAGGCTCGAAACCTTGTTAGCGTCCAACGTCTCGTCCGCGGCCAGCCCGGTGAGCTGCCACGTCCCGTCTTCTCCGCGGGTCAGCACGAGCTGGCCGTTCGCGTTCGTCAGGGTGAACGTCGTGACGTCCGCCGCAGCCACGCTCAGATAGACCGGATCGATCCACGACACCAGGTCGCCGGTGACCTCCCAGGTGGCCAGCCCGCGGGCAAGGTAGACCTCGTTTGCGCCGCTACGCCGCACATGCACCGCCTGGCTGCCCCCGGTCGAGCCAAGGTAGATCGTCTCCGTTGCACCGTCCGCGCTGGTTAGCTCGATCCTGCGCACGAACTTGTCGTCGGCCACCTGCAGCTGCGCGTGGCTGGCCGTCGTCTGGGTCACCAGGCGATCGGTGGTGATCTCCACCAGCTTCGTCAGGATCGGCGTGATCTTCGCCGCATCGGCAGGGTATGCGCCGGCATCTGGCGCAACCCACGCATCCCCCTGCTTCGCCAGCACTGCCGTCCGACCCTGGTCGTCCGTGATGCGCAGTCCGGTCACGTCATCCGCCTTCAGCGTTCCCAGCAGGGGCTCGCTTCCCACGCTCGACGCCGGGCGCGGCCAGAAGACCAATGCGACCAGCGCCAGCTGAAGCACCAATAGGCCAATCAACACACGCTGTAGGTTGCTCATCGCTTCTCCCCCACCAGGGGCAGTGGTTTCTCATTGCGCCGGCGCACGCCCCACAGAATGCCGATCGCTCCCAGGCCGGCCAGCGCCAGCCCGTAGTTCAGGAACTCGACGAATCGCTGCTGTCCTTCGCTCAAGGGCTCCAGCACACGAGAGGACGTGCCGCGCGACCGAATGGTGAGCAGATCCAGGTCCTCCACCGCCCAGTCGACCGCGTTCTGCGCCAGCTGGAGGCTGTTCAGGTAGCGATCGCCCGACAGGCTGGACGAAATCTGGAAGATGATATCGGTAAGGAAGTCGCCGCTGCCGATCACGACCAGGCGTGCGCTGTCCGGCGAGCTCTCGATGGTGCTGCCGGTCTGCGCGGCCGGAGTCGGGGTGGGCTGACCTTCCGCCGCCTCCTGGCTGGCCTGAAGCAGAGGGGAGGGCTTGCCCTTGAAGTAGCTCTCGAAGGTTCCGCTCACCGCCACGGCCAGGGCGTGCGACGACTGCTCGCCCTCCACCGCGAAGCCCGTCTGCGGATATTGCTCCAGGTTGGGATTGATGTCCAGGCTGGTGCGCAGCCATGAGCGGTCGCTGGAACGCAGCAGCACCGAGGTCTGCCGGCCCTCATTCTTCGTTTCGTCCAGCGTCACCGGCGATGACCAGTTGAGCGTGACCGCGTTGAGTTGGCTCACGATGGGATGTGTCGTGTCCATGCCATCCGTGCGGATGTCGGCAAAGAACGGGTAGTTGAGGGCCTGAATCTCCTGCACGGTGATCCCGCCCACGTTGCGCTGGACCGGCATGGGGAACGGCTCGTTCTGCGCGTCCATCACCAGCGAGTTCTCGACCGTGATGCCGTAGTGCGCCAGAAGATCATTCAGGCCGCCCTCGACCGGGTTGAGCATCAGGCCGCCCATGTACTGGTCATAGCCGACGCTGTAGTTGCCCGCCGCGACGATCACCGAGCCGCCGCGCATGAGGAACTGATCGACCGCGTACTTCGCCTTGTCGTCCAGCCCCTGCGGAGAAATCACCAGCAGCACGTCGATATCGCCGGGCGCCTGGCCCGTCGAGAGATCGACCTCCTGCACGGTGTAGTCCTGGCTGAGTTGCTGGCGGACCATCTGCCACGTGCGGAAGGGCGCCTGCTGCTGGCCGAACATGTCCGTCGTGGGCGTCTGCGGCGGTGACCAGATGCCCACCGTCTTGAGGAAACCCTTGGACGAACGCTTCAGGGCCGCCTCGATGGCGGACCGCACGCTGGCCTCGCTCAGATCACCGGCCGGAGACACCAGCTGGACCTCAGCGTTGCCCTGTTCATCCGGCTCCGACTCGAGCAGGAGGTCCAGGTAGTAGGACTCGTCCGAGAAAAGCGACACCGCGATGGGCCGGAGCCTGTAACGCTCGAGGAGCTGGCTGCGGGTGACTGCGGCGCCGGGCGCGTCAGGATCCACCATCTCGAAGGTCAGCGCGCCGTTCGACTTGCCGGCCAGTTCCTGCGCCACCTTCTGGAAGACGGCCGGCGCGCCGGACAGCGTCTCTGGCAGCGTGCCAGGAGTGGCATAGAGCGTGAGCTTCATCTTGCCGTTCAACGACGCCAGCAGGTTGTCGACGCTCTGGAAGCCCGAGGTCGTCCGCTTGATGGTCCGCGTCAGGTCGTACTCCAGGTTCCGGAATCGCACGTCCGCGCCACCATCCCGGCTCGGTTGCACCTCGATCAGATCCTGGAAGTTGAGCACCTCGGTCTGGTCCCCGTAGCGCACCAGCACGTCGAAGTAGGCATTGATCACCGATGACTCGTAGCGGCCGGCGACCTGGAACGCGGAGGGCTGGATGCCGTACGTCTCGGTGGCCTCCACCTCGACGTCCGGGTCGGTGGTCGGGTCGACCACCTCGGCCACGACCTTGCCTCGCCCGGCAATCTCATATTCGCGCAGCAGGTCCTCCAGTTGGGGCTGCAGCGGCGCGAGCAGCGGATGCGTCTTTTCGCTGACGAAGGCCCGGATGGTGAGCGGCTCTCCAAGCGATGAGAGCAGCTCTTTTGTCGTTTCGGACAGGCTGTACTCGCGCTGTGCGGTCAGGTCCAGCCGCAGGCCGTTCAGGGGATAGAGCCAGACGTTCATCAGCAGGAGATTGACGACCAACAGTGCTGAGGTCAGCACGACACCCCGGCGATACGGCGCGGTGATCTCCCCGGAGCTCCAGCGCTTGCGATCGACCGACACGATGTTGAGCACCAGGAAGATGCCGGTGATCGACACGTAGTAAAGCAGGTCGCGCAGGTCGATGACGCCCCGCTCGATACTCTCGAAGCGGCTGCCTGCGCCGAGTGCACGCAGGATCGCGCCGGCCGCGCCCCGCGCGAAGTCCGTGACGCCGGACGAGCCCACGAGGTACAGCGCGCCCGCCACGATGACGGTCAGGATCAGGGCAACCAGCTGGTTGTCGGTGCGGGACGAGACGAACAACCCGATCGCCGCATACGCGGCCGCCATCAGGATGGCCGCCAGGTAACCGCCGATCACCGGACCCCAATCCAGCGAGCCAAGCAGTGAGACCGTGATGGGCAGGAACAGCGTCAGCGCCAGTGCCAGGACCACCAGCACCATGACGGCCAGGAACTTGCCCAGCACGAGCTGGACCTTGCTGACCGGCAGCGTGAGCAGCATCTCCAGCGTGCCCGAGCGCTGCTCGTCGCTCCACTGGCGCATCGTCAGGGCCGCGACGAGGAAGATCATGAGCACCGGCATGGCGCGGAACATGGGCCGAACGTCCGCGATGCCGCGCGCGAAGAACGTCTCGACCCAGAAGAAGGTGAACAGCGTGACCGCCAGGAACGCGCCGACGAAGATCAGGGCCATCGGCGACCCGAAGTACGCGGAGAGCTCCTTGCGAGCGATGGAAAGCGTCTGTTTCATCGTCATGCTCCCGTCGCCAGCTGGTTGAACACGGTTTCGAGGGTGCGGACGTCGCGGTGCAACTCCCGAACGGGCCACGACTCCGCACGGGCCAGGTCGTAGACCGCGGGACACAGGTCCACGTCGCCCATGCCCATGATCCGATAGGTTGGCCAGGGGGAGCTGCGCAACGGCTCG
>CAZMIS010000157.1:0-9153 GCA_964566325.1 uncultured Anaerolineales bacterium | reverse complement strand
CTGGAGGCGGTGCGCCGCCGCCCTGGCATGTACATCGGCGGCACGGACATCAAAGCATTACATCACACGGTCTATGAGGTCGTCGACAATTCGATCGATGAGGCCATGGCCGGGTACTGCGACCGGATCGCGGTGACCATCCACAAGGATGGCAGCGTCACGGTGCAGGACTGGGGCCGCGGCATCCCCGTGGACGTTCATAAGCAGACGGGCCGGTCCGCGCTCGAGACCGTCATGACCAAGCTGCATGCGGGCGGCAAGTTTGGCTCCGGCGCCTACAAGGTGTCGGGCGGCCTGCACGGCGTCGGCGTCTCCGCGGTGAACGCACTGTCCGACTGGATGGAGGTCGAGATCCGCCAGGCCGGCAAGGTGTATTACCAGCGGTATCACCGGGGCCATCCGCAGGACGACGTGAAGTTGATCGCAACCGCGCAACCCGGCGAGTCCGGGACGCGCACGACCTTCATGCCCGACACGACGATTTTCGAGGACGTCAACTTCAGGTTCGAGACCCTCGAGCAGCGTTTCCGCGAGATGGCGTTCCTCAATCGCGGGCTGACGATCGAGTTCGCGGACGAGCGGACCGACAACGGCGCGCGCTTCATGACCTTCTACTTCGAAGGCGGCGTGCGCTCCTTCGTGCGCTATCTCAACAAGAATCGCGAAGTGCTCCATGACCCGGTCTACGTCGAAAAAGAGATCGACGGCAACATGGTCGAGGCCGCGATCCAGTACAACGACGGTTACAACGAATCGGTGTTCGCGTTCGCCAATACGATCAACACGCCCGATGGCGGCACGCACCTGACCGGCATGCGCGCGGCCCTGACCCGCACGATCAACGACTGGGCGCGGCGGCAGAACCTGCTGAAGGATTCGGATGCCAGCTTCACGGGAGACGACACGCGTGAGGGCCTCACCGCCATCATCAGCGTGAAGCTGCCTGATCCGCAGTTCGAGTCGCAGACCAAGGTGAAGCTGCTCAACAACGAGATCCGCACCCAGGTGGAGTCGGCCGTCAACGAGGCCTTCATGGAATGGCTCGAGCGCAACCCGCGCGAGGGCCGGAAGATCGTCGAGAAGTGCATCACCTCGAGCCGGGCGCGCGATGCGGCGCGCAAGGCGCGCGACCTGGTCATCCGCAAGAGCGCGCTGGAGAGCCTGACGCTGCCCGGCAAACTGGCGGACTGCTCGGAGCGCGACCCGGCGAAATGCGAGCTGTATATCGTGGAAGGCGACTCCGCAGGGGGCAGTGCGAAGCAGGGGCGCGACCGGCGCTTCCAGGCCATCCTGCCGTTGCGCGGCAAGATTCTCAACGTGGAGAAGGCGCGGCTCGACAAGTCGCTGGCCAACCGGGAGATCCAGGCGCTGGTGCAGGCGCTGGGGAGCGGCATCGGCGACGCAACCGACCTCTCGAACCTGCGCTATCACCGCGTCCTGATCATGACCGACGCGGACGTCGACGGATCGCACATCCGCACGCTGTTGCTGACCATGTTCTTCCGCTACATGCCGCTGTTGATCGAGAACGGGCACCTGTACATCGCACAGCCGCCGCTCTACCTGGTGCGCAAGGGCAAGGAATCCAAATACGCCTACTCCGACGCGGAGCGCGACAGGTTGGTCCAGGAGTTCGGCGGGATGCAGGGCGTCACCCTTCAGCGCTACAAGGGTCTGGGCGAAATGAACCCCGAGCAGTTGTGGGAGACCACGATGAACCCCGCGAACCGGATCCTGCTCCAGGTGAACGTGGAAGACGCGGCTGCGGCAGACCGGACCTTTGACATGCTGATGGGCAACGAAGTGGCCCCACGCAAGCGCTTCATCCAGAGCCACGCCAAGAAAGTGCGCAACCTGGATATCTGAGTTCAGCAAAGACGGCGCTCCCCGACAGAGCGCCGTCTTTGTTCTACTGGGCTCCGGATCCCGTCAGACCATCTCGGTTGACCGCGGTCAGACCTCAAGCGGTTGTGGATAGCGACGGATCAGTAGTTGGCCGCCAGGTCCATCCCCTCGTACAGGCTTGCCACCTCTTCCCCGTAGCCGTTGAAGAGCAGCGTCGGTCTCCGCTCGGTCTCGCCGATGAACTGCTCCATCGCCTGCGACCAGCGGGGATGGGGCACGTTCGGGTTCACGTTGGCGTAGAAGCCATACTCGTGGGCCGCGGCCGCCATCCAGAACGACCGGGGCTGCTCTGCCACCAGGTCGATCCGGACGATCGACTTGATGCTCTTGAAGCCGTATTTCCACGGGACCACGAGCCGGATCGGCGCGCCGCTCTGGGGCAGCAGCATCTTGCCGTACAGCCCGACCGATAGCAGCGTCAGATCGTGCATCGCCTCGTCGAGGCGCAGCCCCTCGATGTAGGGCCATTCGTACCAGCCGCCGCGCTGGTCGGGCATGCGCTCAGGGTCCAGCAGCGTCTCGAAACGGACGTACTTCGCGTCGCTCGTTGGCTCGACCTCGGCCAGGAGCTCGCCGAGCGGGAAGCCCAGCCAGGGGATCACCATGGACCAGGTTTCCACGCAGCGCAGGCGGTAGATGCGCTCCTCCGGAGGGAAGCGGCGCAGCAGTTCCTCCACCCCGTACGTCCGCGGCTTCTGTACGAGCCCGCCCACCTCCAACGTCCACGGCTCGGTGACGAAGCTTTGCGCATTCCGCGCGGGGTCGCGCTTGCCCATGCCGAACTCGTAGAAGTTGTTGTAGGTGGTGACTTCCTCGTACGTCGTGAGCGGGTTGCCCAGCTCATCGGCCTGAGCCGCGGCAGCGGGTGTGGCCGGCGTCTCACTCGTCGCGGGCGAGACGGTCGGGGGAGGCGGCTCCGGCATGGCCGCACACGCGCCCAGCGCGAGCGTGCCTGCAGCCAGTCCCAGGCCCTTCATGAAACGCCGGCGATTGACGTAGACGGACTCGGGCGTGATCTCGGAAGACGGAATCCCACCATATGATTGCCTTGTCATGCTCACCTCATCGAAGACGGCAGGTGTGTACGGCGAGTACCTTAAGCTACGCCCTGCTGTCGACGACAGAAGGATACGACGGGCGTCCCGCCGCGTCTGTAAGCGATTGACCCGCCGCGATGGGTCTGTCCGTGTGGTAGAATGCAGGCGGGCGTCCTTCGACTGCGGTTCGGCCGAAGAGCCGGCCGAACCTCCGCTCAGGATGCCCTTGACTGCGATCGTGTTCGGAGTGATCGGGCAGCAGTTGGCCCGAATGCAGGGCAGGCGGTACGGGAGGGCGCTTGAATCGTTGGTTGGTGGGCGGGTTGTTGGGATTGGCCGGGGGAGCGGCATGGGGCTACGCCGCAAAGGTCGAGCGGGCGCGCGTCGTGCTGGATCGATTCGCCGTGTCCGTGGCCGCGCGCGGGCTGCCGCCGGAGGGCCTTACGATCCTGCACCTGTCCGACTTCCACTTCGTCGCGCAGGGGTCGGTGCAGGCGCGCAAGATCGAACGCGCCAGGGCGCTCCTGGCCGGCGCGTCGTACGACGTGGTGGCCCTCACCGGAGACCTGATTCATGACAGCGGGGGCCTCCGTACCGCGCTGGACTTCATCCGGACGCTGCGCCCGCGCTATGGCATCTATTTCGTGCCGGGCAATCATGACTACGCGGAGTACACGCCGTGGGGCGTGTTCGGCCACACGTGGCGGGAGAGCACGCAGGGCGGCCGGCTCGGCCTGACGGACCTGGCGCACGCCGTGCGTTCGCTGCTCGATTTCGCGGGCAAGGTGGTGCTCAACGACCTCGTGCGCATGCCCGTTCGCTTCAATGATGTGCCCGCGATCATCGACGCGTTGGCCCGGATCGGCGTGCACTCGCTGGTCAACACCTCGGCGCCACTCAACATCGGCGGCCACGAAGTGTGGTTTGCGGGGGTGGACGACCTGACGGAGAGCAAGCCCGACCTGGCCGCGGCGCTCGACCATGTGCCGCCCGGCGCGCCACTCGTGCTGCTGGCTCACAATCCCGACGCCTGGCTACAGTGCGGCGTGGATCGCGCGGACCTGGTGCTCTCCGGGCATACGCACGGCGGGCAGATCCGCCTGCCCCTGCTCGGCGCCATACACACCCAGGGCACGCATCTCCGGCGCCGGGGTTCCGCGGGCTGGTTCGAGAGAGGGCGGTCCAGGCTGTTCGTGAGCCGCGGGTTGGGGGAGAGCATCCCGCTACGCTTCGGCGCGCGGCCCCAGGTGGCGCTCATTACGCTGCGCGGCCCCGCCGAGGATCAGGCCGGCTAGACGGTGAGGGTGGGGTCTCCGACCGCCGGCTTCTCGGCCGGCCCCTCCCGTTGCTGAAACCGCTCGCAGCGCCGCGCGGGCGGGATCGGCCGGTCCTGGTAGGGGCCGCCCGGGCAGCGACAGAACGCGTTGAGCCGCGGCACCTGGCCGTCGCCGCTGGAGCGAAAGAACTCCACAAAGGCGCATTCGTCGCAGGTGGTCCGGCGGCCCTTGCGCAAGAGGGCCGCCAGGGCCGCGCGTAGTGCAGACATCAACTTCCTCGCGAAGCGAACCGGGCGTTTACTCGTCGAACGATCGCCACAGTGCCGGCGGCCGCTCGTAGACCAGCCCGCGCTTGCTGTCCATCACGATCTGCATGCCATCCTTCAACTCATCGATGGCTTCCTGCACCCCCACCACTGCCGGCAACCCGATCTCGAGCGCGATCAAACGGCAATGCGAGTCAGCGCTTGCGTCGGCCGTGATGAGGCCCGAGGCGCGATGCAGGGCGGGCAGGAACGTGCGATCCGTTGTCTCGGTCACGATGATATCTTCGGGTGACACGATCACGTCGGCCGTGACGGGCGCGATCAGCCGGCGGACCCGGCCGATGACTTTGCGATCGCCCAGCCCTAGCCCGCGGGCCAGCACGCGCTCGATCAGATGGATCTTCATCAGGTTTGTGGTGCCGCCGCCGCCCTCCACCGAACCGCCCGTCACGACCAGGACGTCGCTCTCTTTAGCAAAACCTGCCTTCTGGGCGGCCTCGACCGCGTCCGCGATGACCGCATCCGTCGTGGTGCCGCGATGCGACAGCAGGGGGTAAACGCCCCAAAACAGCACCAGCTCGCGCTGTGCGAACGGGCTCGGCGTCACCGCAACGATAGGGCATGGCGGCCGGAAGCGCGACACCGCCTTCGCGGTGGAGCCGGAGACCGTCGGCGTGACGATCGCGGCCGCGCTCAGGTCGAGGGCGGTCTCGACCGTGGCATGCGACACGGCTTCGGCGAATGTGCGGCCGGCCTTTGCTGCCACCTGCTTGCGCATCGACTCGAGATAGACGCGCTCAACCTCCTGCGCGATGCGCACCATCGTTTGAACCGCCTGCAGCGGATACTTGCCCGAGGCGGTTTCACCGGACAGCATGATGGCATCCGAGCCGTCCAGGATGGCGTTCGCGACGTCGGACGCCTCCGCGCGCGTCGGGCGAGGATTGCGGATCATGGAGTCGAGCATCTGCGTGGCCGTGATGACGGGCTTGCCCACCTGGTTGCACTTCGTGATGATCAGCTTCTGCAGCATGGGCACCGCTTCCGCAGAAAGCTCGATGCCCAGGTCGCCCCGGGCGACCATGATGCCGTCGGATGCCGCGATGATCTCATCGATGTTGTTGATCGCCTCGGGTTTTTCGATCTTCGAGATGACGGGGGTCTGGCGCCCGAACGCAGACAGCTGCCGGATGTAGCCCTTGAGGTCCCAGACCTCCTGCGCGGTGCGCACGAATGACAGGGCGATCCAGTCGATGCCGTGCTCGATGGCAAAGGCCAGGTTCTCCCGGTCCTTTTCGGTGATGGCCGGAATGCTGAGCGCCGCACGCGGCAGGTTCATGCCCTTGTTCGAGGTGAGCACGCCGCCCACCGTGACGCGGGTGATGATGTCGCACTCCCGGACCTCGGAGACGACGACCTCGAGCAGCCCGTCGTCGATCAGGATGCGGTCACCCGCAGCGACCACCTGGGGCAACAGCTCGAACTGAACGGGCACGCGGCCGGGAACGCCCGTGATGTGCTCGGTCGTGAGGACGAGCGTTTCGCCCGGCGTGATGGGCACGCCCCCCTCCTGCATGATGCCCACGCGCAGCTTGGGTCCCTGGAGGTCGCCCAGGATCGCCACCGGCTTGCCCACCTCGGCCGCCGCCTTGCGGATGTGCTGAATGCTCAAGGCGTGGGAAGCGTGGTCTCCGTGCGAGAAATTCAGGCGCGCGACGTCCATCCCCGCGCGGATGAGTTGGGTCAACGCTTCGGGCGTTTGGGTGGCAGGACCGATGGTACAGACGATCTTGGTGCGCAGACAGGAAATCATGCGTCCTCCTCATCAGCTGGCTGGCTGGTGTCCGAAGTGGCGCCCTCTTCAGGCTGTGGGGCCGGTTCTTCTGCCGGCTGCCCGGCCTGGGGCGCGGGCGCCGGCGGTTCAGGCGTCTCAGTCGCGGCCTGAATGGCCGCGTTGATCGCGCGCGAGATTGTCTTGACGAAGCGGGCGATGGGGCGCCCGCTGAACTTATCGGCCAGCGACGCGGCGACTTCGCGATCGGGCGGCATGTCGCCGTAGGACTCTTTCAAGCGCTCCCGGTGATAGGCGACCCAGAAGTAAAGATCGGCCTCAGTGCGCTGCGGAAACTCCTTCAGGATGTCCGCGTCCTGGATCGCCTCGACGATGGGGAGGTAGACGTTATCGTACCAACTGGCCGCCGCCTCATCCAGGGAGGGTTCCCGTTCCCACTGCAGGCCCAGGTAGTAACGATGGACTTCGATATGTTCGAGCAGCAACTGGTAGCGGCCCGGCTCGGTCAACTCGATGCGCTGAGCGGGCCGCGTTTCATCCAGGCGGGTCTGGCGCAGGAACTGCGCGTACTCCGTCTTGATGATGAGCTCATCGACGTCGACATCGGGCGTGAGCGTGACCAGGGTGGGAATCTCGGTGACTCTCGCCTCGATGAATTCGAGTCCGTTGGCCTTGGACACCGACACGCGATGGTTGCCATCCCGGACGAAATACACTTCGCCGATCTGGTATACCTCGATGGGCGGCAGGTCGCGAAGCTCGTTCACCGCGACATCGAGTCGCTTCCAGCGCTCCGAGTCCGCGCCCTCGAGCGGCAAAAAGGCGCGGTTGAAGTCGCGATAGCGCCCCACGCTGCCGACGACGCGCGCGAGCTCGATCGGTCGGGTGCCCCGATCGATTTCGAATCGACTGCGCAGAAGTTCATGCACCTGCTCGAATGACAACAGCGTCTCGTCCGGGCGCTCCCTGAACAGGCGCAACAGGTGCCGGATCAGCGATTTGGAGCGCAGTTGATCGTATTTGTAGGCAGCCAATGCCGGAGGATATGGCGCGGTGCGCTGGGCATCATCCATCGAATCGTTCCTTTGATGGTGAGAACGGCTACGGGTCCACTGATAGCCGCCGGAAGGCGCGCCAAAACACGTCTCCGCTAGCCCATGCTATCACATTCTCGCCTAAAGTGTGCAACGTTCGCCGCAGCGATCGACCGGCAGCGCTCGCCTCTCCTGAGGCATGCTTTGGCCGTCGATCGCTACGGTGAGCGGCGTCATTCTCCGACCGGGTCTTTGATCGTGCCCCGCTCCAGCAGGGGGATCTCCGCGCCCGGCCGGTCGGGGGGCGGCGCGGCCCGGGTGATCCGCACCGCGCACACCTTGTAGTCGGGGATCTTCGCGCGCGCGTCCAGACGGTTGTCGGTCAACACGTTGGCCGCGGCCTCGGCGAAGTGGAACGGCACGAATACGAGCCCACGGGGGGAGCGGCCCGTCACCAGGGCCCGCGCGGTGATGTGCCCGCGGCGGCTGGTCACCTCGACCCAGTCACCGGACGCAACCGCCAGGCGCTCTGCGTCCTCCGGGTGCAGCTCGATCGTGCACTCGGGCCAGATGTCGTCGAGCGAGGACACGCGCGTCAGGGTGCCCCCATGCCAGTGGTAGAGCAGGCGGCCGGTGCTGAGCACGAACGGATAGGCCTCATCCGGCAGCTCGCTGTCGGTCTTCCAGGCCACGGGCCAGAACTTGCCGCGGCCGCGCGGGAACGTCTGCCCGAAGAGATAGGGGGTGCCCGGATGCTCCGGCGCGGGGCAGGGCCAGTGAACGCCGCCCTCACGCGCCAGCCGCGCGTAGTCGATGCCCCGGAAATCGGGGGTGAGGCGCCGCATCTCCTCCCACACGTCGTCCGCGCTCGTATAGGACCAGCTCGCGGCTGCCGCAGGACGGTCCATCTTGTCCAGCGTGATCCGCGCCAGCTCCGTGAGGATCTCCCAGTCCGGCCGCGCCTGGCCGGGCGGCGCGACGGCCACGGCCACGCGTTGCACCCGGCGATCCGAGTTGGTGAAGGTGCCGTCTTTCTCTGCGAAGCTGGCCGCAGGCAGCACCACATCCGCGTACACGTTCGACTCGTTGAGGAAGATGTCCTGGGAGATGAACAGCTCGAGGTGCTCGATTGCGTGGCGCGCATGGGCCTGGTGTGGCTCGCTCATCAGCGGGTTCTCGCCCATGACGTACCAGCCGCGGACGTTGCCCGCCAGCACGCCGTCCACGAACTCGGTGGTCGTCAGGCCCGGCTTCGGCGGCAAGGTCGTGCCCCAGGCCTGCTCGAACCTGGCTCGCACCTGTGGATCGGACACCAGCTGGTAGGCCGTGTAGAAGGCGGGCAGCCCTCCTGCGTCCGAGCAGCCCTGGACGTTATTCTGCCCGCGCAGAGGGTTCAGGCCCGTGCCCGGGCGGCCGATGTGGCCGCACAACAGCGCGAGGTTCGCGAGGGTCAGGGTGTTGTCGGTCCCGTGCGTGCTCTGGCTGATGCCCATGCCCCAGTAGGTGGCGGCTGCCTTGGCGGTGGCGTAGATGCGTGCGGCGCGGCGAATATCTGCCGCGGGGACGCCCGTGATCTGTTCGCCCCACTCCGGGGTCTTGGCCATGAGGTCCGCGACGTACTCGTCGTATCCCTCGGTCCGTTGCGCAATGAACGCCTGGTTGGCCAGCCCTTCGGTTACGATGACGTGCGCCATCGCGTTGAACAGGGCGCTGTCGGTGCCGGCACGGTGGCGCAGCCAGATCTCCGCGAAATCCGTCATCTCGGTCTGGCGGGGGTCGGCCACGATCAGGCGCGCACGGCGCCGCTCGACCGCCTGCTTGAGGAAGGTGGCGATCACGGGG
>CAZMIS010000156.1:0-9165 GCA_964566325.1 uncultured Anaerolineales bacterium | reverse complement strand
CTGCGTCCCTGGCGATGCGCAGCGCGTGCAGCAACTCCTGGGCCTCGCCCGAATGGGAGATGGCCACCGCTGCGTCGTCCTCTGTCAGAAGCGTGGCTGAGATCACCTGTGACTCGGGATCGGTGTGAGGCACCGCACGGACGCCCAACCGCATCAGCTTGTACTGCAGCTCCAGCGCGGCCATGGCGCCACCGCCCGAGCCGTACAGGTCGACGCGGCGCGCGGCCAACAAGACGTCCGCCGCTCGATCCATCGCGTCCACGTCGAGGACGCTCAGGGTGTCCTGCAGCGCCTTGATGTCCGCCGCGATCACCTTTGCCGCGGCCTCCGTAGCGCTGTCGCCCGGCTGGGCGCTGGCATACGTCAGGGCCTGGCCCGCCGCCAACTCCAGCGCCAGTCGGATCTTGAAGTCCTGGTAGCCGTTGGTGCGCACCTTGCGGCAGAACCGGAAGACAGTCGTTTCGCTCACGCCGCAACGTTCGGCCAGGTCGTTCATGGCCAGATGGATTACCTCACGCGGGCGGTCCAGCACGTATTGTCCAACCTTCTGTTCCTGCTCGTTCAGCGCGGGCAGCAGGCCCCGGATTGCGAGGATGAGACTGCCCGCTGTGGGCTCCGATACGTCCATACAGCCACGGTCTCCTTGTACTTTTCCGGACAAGCGCATTTCTTGACAGACCGAAAATTCTCAGATATGATAACAAAGGATATATTCTTTGTCAACTAAGATACACGGGCCGCTATCGGCTGCCCCCTACAGGCGGCAACGCCTACCCCCAGGAGGCAATTTGGACTCCAACCTGAACTACACCGTCATCGGCGCAGGCCACGGCGGCAAGGCAATGGCCGCACACCTGGCACTCATGGGCTTTCGCGTCACCCTCTACAACCGCACTGCGGCGAAGATGGCCGCGATCGGAGCCCGCCGCGGCATCGACCTGGAGAGCTATGACGGCGGGCCGCGCGGGTTCGGCAGGCTCTCCCGCGTTACGTCCGACATGGGCGAGGCACTCTCGGAAGCGCACGTGATCATGGTCGTCGTGCCGTCGTCCGCGCACGCGGACATCGCCAGGGCGGCTGCGCCGCACCTGAAGGACGGCCAGATCGTCGTCCTCCACCCCGGCCGCACGCTGGGCGCGATCGAGTTCGACAAGGTCATCCGCGACCTGCACTGCTGCGCGGACGTGACGATCGCCGAGGCCGGCACATTCATCTACGCCAGCCGCTCCGACGGGCCCGCCCAGGCGCGCATCTTCCGCATCAAGGAGGCCGTGCCCCTCGCGGCGCTGCCTGCCACCCGCACGTCGCAGGTACTGGAGACGCTGTGCCCGGCCTATCCGCAGTATATCGACGGTGGGAACGTGCTGCGCACCGGGCTGGATAACATGGGCGCCATCTTCCACCCGGCACTGACCCTGCTCAACGCGGGGCGCATCGAGTCGACCCACGGGGACTATGAGTTCTACATCGACGGTGTGACGCCGTCCGTCGCACGCGTGCTCGAAGTGCTGGACCGCGAGCGCGTGACCGTTGCCGCGTCGCTCGGCATCCGTGCGCAGACCGCACAGGAATGGCTGAAGATGGCGTACGATGCGGAGGGCGCGGATCTGAACGAGGCAATCCACAACCAGCCGGGGTACTACGGCATCAAGGCGCCCAGCACGCTGAATCATCGCTACATCTTCGAGGACATCCCCATGAGCCTCGTGCCGATTGCTGCACTGGGGCAGCACTACGGCGTCTCGGTGCGCGGGATGGACGCCATCATCCGCCTCGCATGTATCATCCACCGCACCGACTACTGGCGCCGCGGCCGGACGCTCGACAAGCTAGGGATCGACAAGCTGAGCGTCGGCGAGCTAACCCAATTCGTTCTGGACGGCACGCGCTCCTGGGAGGGGTGATCGACGATTGCAGATTGAGGATTGTAGGGGCCGACCTGCGTGTCGGCCCTCGTTTCGGGGGCGCACACGCAGGTCGGCCCTGCCACCCGTGTGCCACAGACAGCGGGCGCACCCTCTCACCCGCCCAGCACCGTCACCCCGACCAGGTTGATCGCCGGATCCAGGCTGCCCACCGTCTCCTGCGACATGTCGACCACCTCGATCCCGATCAGGCTCTCCGCCGCGACATCGCTCACGTCGACCGTCAGCATGTCAATGATGCCGGTGCCGCCGTGCCGTGAGTTGGTGCGCCACACCTCCTGCACGGAGCGGCTGGTGGTCGACGCCACCGTGACAGGATCCAGGAGTTTCCACTCGCGGATGTGCTCGCCCGCCACCAACGGCTGCGTGAATGAGCGGCCGCCCGCAAAATGCAGACGCACCAGGCCTATCTGCTTGCCCTCGAACTTCGTAAACAGGTCGCCACCCGTGATCAAGAGGTAGACCTGCCTGGGCCGGGGTACATCGACGCCTAACTCGATGCGCGTCGGGTGCTGGGGCAGCGGCTCGGCCTGGGTGGTGATCGAATTGGGCCCGCCGGGCAGTTCGAACGGCACCCCCCCGAGATTCACGTTGCCGATGGGCGGCTTGGCGTAGCCTTCTTCCGTGCTGCCGTTGGCCAGCCGGCCAAGGGGCACCGGCACGAACCTGCCCGACGCACTGACCATGGCCGTCTGGGTCGCGTACACCTGCGAACGCTGGACATAGAGGGCCTCAGCCGTTGCGGTAATGACGGGGAGGACCGGGCGGACGATGGAGTAGGTCGGCAGAACCGCGATGACAGGGCGCGTGGGCCGCACGGGGGGCGGGGCCACCGGTGTGCCGGGGGTAGGTTCTGCCGGCGGACGCGCGACGGCTGTCTCCAGCTGGTTGACGTGCCTGACCAACTCGTCCCGCTCAGCCTCGATGCGCTTCGCGTGCTCGGCCAGGGCGGCCCTGTCGGCTTCTATCTGGGCCACCAGCGCGGCCTTGTCCGCGTCGGCCTGCTCCACCTGGTTGATCAGATCCACCTGCGCGGCCAACGCGCCCTGCGCCACGAGGAGGTTCTCGGCCACCTGGGTCGCCTGCGCCTCCGCGGTCTTGCGGATCGCGGCCTCCTGTTGCGCGGCCTGCGCCGCAGCCGCGCTCTCGGTCACGGCGCGGGCCGTAGAATTCGCTGCGAAGACCGCCGCTGCAACGGCCACAAGCGCCAGCCCAGCCAGGGCCACCGTCAGCCAGCGCAGCCGGCGCGCGGCCCGTGACTGGTCGTCTGCGCGCTGCCGTTCCGCCTCAGCGAGCTTCTGTGCCTGGTCCAGCTCGCGCCGGCGCAGCGCTTCCTGCGCCTCGCGCGCCGCCTCCTGGCCACGCTGGCTGGCCGCGATGAACTCAGCCTCCTGCTCGTTCAGCGGGATGCCGCTGTTCGAGACGACGCGCAGCGCCTCGGCCAGGCTGGTCTCGGTGGTGTAGAGCAGCCCTGGATCGCGGCCGCCGGTGTTCCATTGCGCGGCCGCATCCGTAACGACCTGGCGCTGGCGCAGGGTGTGGCGCTCCTCCTCGAGCCACGTCACCAACCGCGGCCAGTTGCGCACCAGCGCCTCGTGGGCCACCTCGATCTGCGCATCCGCAGCAACGTCGCCTTCGGTCACCCGCACCAGTCGTGCCGCGATGAGTTTGTCCAGCACGCGCTGCACCCGGTCCGGTGCCTCGCCGGTCTCGTAGAGCACCCTGGCGCGCACCCGGTTGGAGGTGAACTCCAACCCTTCGCCCGGCCGCACCAGCCGCAGAAAGATGCGCTTCGCGGTCGTCTGCTCCTCGGGAATCAGCGCATCGTAGAACTCGTCCGCGCTGCGCGCCAGGGCCAGCCGGCCGCCGCCGAGCCGGTTGTAGGCCTGCCAGGTGATGCGGTTGCGTGCGCGATGATCCCACAGCTTGAGCAGGGTGAACTGCAGCAGCGGGAGGGCCGCCGGCTCGCCCAATACATCGTGCAGCAGTTGCTCGACTAGGCCCGACTCGAACTTCAGCCCCACCATCTGGGCCGGCTTCTCGATCGCGTCGCGCAGCTCCGCAGCCGTGAGCGGCGTCACCCGGACGACTGCGGGCTCGAAGAGCGACTGGAATTCGGGAAAGCGGGCCACGAACGGCTCGAAATCGGTGCGCATGGTCAGGATGACCCGGTGCGCTGCCTGCGGCGTCCGTACGAGGTTGGCCAGGTTGTCGAGGAATGCGCGGCGCGCGTGTTCGTCGGTGCCGAGCGTGAACACCTCCTCGAACTGGTCCACAACCCCCACGATAGGGGCTTCATCCGCGGCAGTCGCCGCAAGCGCTCCGTTCGCCAGCTCGACCAGGTGGTGTGGATTGCTGCGCAGCAGGTCCTCCTGCTCCCGCGCCCATTGCGCAGGATCTTCCGGCTCCTGCACCTGCATCGCCGAGAGCACGCGCACCAGGTTCGCCAGGGGCTGGGAGCCGGGCACCATGCGCGGCGCGTAACGCCAGCCCTCGCTTCCCGGCAGGGCGCTACCCTTGAGTGCGGGCAGCAGCCCGGCCAGGACGATGGACGACTTGCCACAGCCCGAAGAGCCCACGACCACAAGGAGGCGGTCGGCCTTCAGTCGTTCGAGCAACGCAGCCACCATCCGCTCGCGGCCGAAGAAGACGCCCTGGTTCTGCTCGCGGAACGGGTCCAGGCCCACGTAGGGGCAGGCGTCGTCAGGGATTTCCGGTGCGAGGCTCGGATTGAACTCGGCCAGCGTCGCGTCAGGTGCGGGACGGCCGGCCTTGAAAAGGATCGCAGACCAGTAGTCCAGGATCGCCTGCGCTGTGCTGCGATCCCCCTCTGCGTCGAGCAATGCGCCGGTCAGCTGTCCGCGATGGATCAGCGCCGCGATGCGGTCGTACAGCGCATCGCTGTCGCCGTCCTGCCGGCGGACGTGCAGGAGGTCCTTGTGCAGCGCCTGCAGCGCCGCGACCGAGGGCAGGCGCTCCGCGCCGGAACTGAGATCGACTTGTGGCTGCTCGGTGCTCATCTGCGTTTCCTCCCAGCGGCGCTGCGCGCGACGCACGCGCTCAGTCGCCGTCCAGGCTGGCCAGCTCCGCCTCGTATTGCGTCCGGATGGCGGCCAGTTCGGTCCGCTCGGCCGAACGCTCATCCCGCCGTTGCTTGAGGATCAGCCGGCGCTCCCCGTCGAGCTCGAAGCCGATGTCGCGATCGAGCGCGGCGATCCGCTCGGTGAGCGAGGCGTAGTTGCGCTCGAGCTCCTCCAGCATGGTTCGCAGGTGCGCCTGTCGCATTACCGGCGTCGCGCCCGCTTCGTCCGGGCCGGGCCCCGGCCCGCGCTGCGACGACATGGCGGCTACGACCCGGGCCACGGCCGCGAGCGGTGCACCGATGGTGCGCAGCTGGCCGCACAGCGTCTTCAGGTCGGTGTCCACCCGGTAGAAATGCTCGGCAGCCTGCCGCTGAAAACGCAGGAAGGCTCGCCGCGCCTGCTCGGGATCGCCGGTCTGCAGTGCTGCGTCGAGGTTGGCCCCGTCCCGGCCCAGTGACTGCGGCTGGCGGCTGTTCTCCCCGCAGAGCATCGGCTCCACCAGCGCCTTGATGGCGGGCCAGGACAGCCCCAGCTCCTCCGGATCTGCGGCCAGCGTGGCCTCGACCCGGCGCAGCTCCACGTCCACCTCCTGCCAGCGATCGTGGTCGCGCACCAGGCAGGCGAGGCGCTGGCCCAGGTCGACGAGCGAGGCCGTCCCCGCGGCAAAAGAGGCCACCTCGGGCGACTCGCCCACGCGACGCCTCAACATGTCGAGGATGGTGCTCATGGCGCGCTCGATGGCGTCCATGCGCAACGCGCGCGCAGCGGAATTGAGGCGTGCGTTGACGAGGGAGGGGTAACGGTCCAGCACGCGCCGGACGAGCCGGCAGTGCCGCTTGAGAAGGAGCGGGTCCTTTGTGTCGAGCGCCTGCGCCAGCAGCGTGTCGGCCTCGACCAACTCGCCGATCCAGTTCAGCTCGCCCGTCACCGTGGGCCGCATGGCTGCCTCTTGCAGCCGCCCGACGAGCCCGCGAAAGGTCAGCCCATGATCGGCCAGCGTGTCGGCCGCCAGGTCATCCTGGGGAAAACGCGCGGTCTGGCTGGCGATGTAGTTGTAGCACTGGAACTGCAGGTCGTGGAGCAGGTCGTGGAGATCCTTGTAGTCACTGAGCACGTCGATCTGCCCGGACGCGGCCACGAAGTCGGCGCGGAAGACCGCGACGACCGATCGCACCTCGGCGTTCTCCAGCAGGCCGCCCAACGCGCCCAGCCCCCGGTCGATTGCCTGAAGGTCCAACGTCTCCGCCATGTCCCGGCCTCCTCAGCTTCCCGTCCAGCGCGCGTTGCGACGCGCTAGCCTGCGGTCGCCCCCTCCAGCCGTGCCATCTCCCCCGTGACTTCGTCCCGCTCGTGCACCAGGTCCGCACGCCGCGCCTCGAGCGCCAGCCTGCGCTCGGAGTCCAGCTCGCGGCCGATGTCAGTGTCCAGCGCGGCGATACGCCGCGTCAGCGTGTCGAAACGCCGCTGCAGCTCATCCAGTTGGGTTCGCATGTGGCGCACCGCAGCGGCGGAGGGGATCGTGGAAGAGGCCGTCGGGAGCGGCGCCGCCGGAAGCGGCGCCACCTGGCCCCGGCGGCCGGCGATGCCCTCAGCCAGCGCGGCCAGGCCTGCGAGCACCTCCGTGCGCAGCTGCCCGTCGAAGTGCGTGGCGACGTAGGACGTCAACTGGTCGACAAGCTTGCCGTCCCAACCCTGGTCCGAGGCCTGGCGCACGATCTCCGTGATCGTGGCCGACGGAACCATGCCCGCCACGACGAACTGGTCGTACCGGTGGCCCGTGCCGTCGACCAACCGGACCAGCTGGCCGGGCGAGAAGTGCCCGCTGAGCAGGTCGCACAGCCAGCCTCGCTCTTCGTCATTCAACATGGATGCGCCGCCTCCGACCCACTATGCTTGCTGGTACAATTATAGCACATGGCGACAACTTATGGAACACGCAAGCGCGCAAACGGCCGTCGCCATCCCGCCACGACCTTGGCCCATCGCCGCAAGGTGTGCTATGCTGTTCGCCAGCCAAGAACAAGGAGGTTCTCGATGCCAAAACCCGTCGTCATCGTGGGCGCCCTGGACACCAAGGGCGCCGAGTTTCGATTTGCGCGCGACCTGATTGCCGCCCGCGGCCTGGAGACGATCCTGATCGACTTCGGCGTGATGGGCGATCCCCAGGGCGGCGCCGTGCCCGACGTGACTGCGGATGAGGTGGCCCGCGCCGGAGGCGGCGACCTCGCCGCGCTGCGCGCCGGCCAGGACAAGACCCTCGCCATGGAGACCATGGCCGCCGGGCTGGCGAAGGTCGTGAAGGAGTTGCACGACGCCGGCCGCCTCGGCGGCATCCTCGGCATGGCGGGCAGTGGCGGAACCTCCATCGCCACGCGCGCCATGCGCGGCCTGCCCATCGGCGTGCCCAAGGTCATGGCCTCCACCGTGGCGGGCGGCGATGTGTCGGCATACGTGGGCACGACCGACATCCTCATGCTGCCGACCGTGGTCGACGTCGCGGGCATCAACTCGTTCAGCCGGCAGATCTATGCGAACGCGGCCGGCGCCATCGCGGGCATGGTCGAGTTGCGCGACGTGCTGCCGCCCCTGGCCGAGGCACGGCCGCTCATCGCGGCAAGCATGTTCGGCAACACTACCCAGTGCGTGGGCCGCGCGCAGAAGACGCTGGAATCCGAGGGCTACGAGGTCCTGGTGTTCCACGCCACGGGCAACGGGGGCAAGACCATGGAGTCGCTCATCGCGAGCGGCTTCGTCACCGCCAGCCTGGACATCACCACGACCGAGCTGGCCGACTACGTCTGCGGCGGCGTGATGAGTGCGGGGCCCGACCGGATGCTGGCTGCGGCACGCGCAGGCATTCCCACCGTGCTGGTTCCCGGCTGCGTGGACATGTGCAACTTCTGGGGCATGGAAACGATCCCCGAGAAGTACCACCAGCGCAACCTGTACAAGTGGAACCCCAACGTGACCCTCATGCGCACGACCCCCGCGGAGAACATCCGCATGGGCGAGATGATCGCTGCGGCGGCTAACGCGGCCACTGGGCCCGTCGCCATCCTGCTGCCACTCAAGGGCGTATCACAGCTCGACAGCCCCGGCGGCCTCTTCTGGGATCCCGAGGCCGACGCGGCCTGCTACGGCGCCATCAAGCGCACCCTGAAGCCCGGCATCCCCGTCATCGGGCTTGACCACAACATCAACGACCCCGAGTTCGCCGACAAGGCGGCGGAGGTGTTGTTGGGGATGCTGAAATCGAATTGAAGATTGAAAATAGCAGATTGAAGATTATGGATCGCATACAGAGCACCAATCTTCAATCTGCAATCTGCAATCTGTAATGGAGGCGAAGACCATGGCATTCATCTCACGAACAGAAGCGCTGAAGCGATTGCGGGCCCAGGTCGCTGCAGGCAAGCCCATCGTCGGGTGCGGCGCGGGCACCGGCATCTCGGCCAAGTGCGCCGAAGCCGGCGGCGCTGACCTGCTGATCATCTACAACTCGGGACGGTATCGCATGGCAGGCCGCGGCTCGCTGGCCGGCCTGCTCTCCTACGGCGACGCGAACGCCATCGTGGTCGAGATGGCCGCGGAGGTACTCCCCGTCGTGAAGGACACTCCGGTGCTCGCAGGCGTCAACGGCACCGATCCATTCCGCCTCATGCCCGTCTTTCTCAAGCAGCTCAAGGAAATGGGCTTCACCGGCGTGCAGAACTTCCCCACCGTCGGCCTCATCGACGGCAACTTCCGCGCCAATCTGGAGGCCACCGGCATGGGCTATGACAAGGAGATCGCGACCATCGCCGAGGCGCACAAGCTCGACCTGCTCACCACGCCGTACGTCTTCGACACGGACCAGGCCGTGGCGATGGCGCAGGCGGGCGCCGATATGCTGGTGGCGCACGTCGGCCTGACCACGGGCGGTTCGATCGGTGCAGGGGTCGCACTGACCATCGACGAGGCGATCGACAGGGTCCTGCAGATCTCGGTCGCGGGGCGCAAGGTCAACCGCGATCTGCTCACCATCTGCCACGGCGGCCCGTTCGACGAGCCCGAGACGGTTGCCACCGCGATGCTGCGCATGCCCGGGATCGCCGGCTTCTTCGGCGCGACCAGCATCGAGCGGGCGTCCTCGAACAAGGGTGTCGCAAGCTCCGGTC
>CAZMIS010000155.1:0-9248 GCA_964566325.1 uncultured Anaerolineales bacterium | reverse complement strand
GTTGCCTTCAGCACGCGTCGTCTCAATAGCGTTCCCAGGAAAGGAAACCGCAACTGAAGGAGGGTGAAGAATGTGAGCCGCCGAGCATCCAGGGAGCCAAGTGCGAGTCTCTGCATGTACCTGCAGACCTCCAGAGCCTTTAGGGGCTGATTGCCGATGAGATAGCTCAGCAGAAGGTACTTGGCCGTATCGAAGCAGTAGCGGTTCATAACGACCCATGCCTCTGCCTGTATCTCAGGGGATAGGCCTTGGGGCTCCAATAGCCGCTGTGCCATAGGGAGGAATTCATCGAAGATCTGCTTTCTGTCGGTGTATCTCAGGCCCCGTCCCTTGTGTTCCATAAACATCGCGAAAGGCTCGTTCGAGACCTGGAATCTGCAGTTCCGAGAAGCACGCACTAGATAATCGTAGTCTGTTGAGTGAATACTCTCCAACCTACCGACTTTGGTGATGATGTCACGGCGAAACAGGATCGCATTCCAGCTCAGTGGGTCTGCCATCATGTGAAGCATGGATTCCGGCGGGTTATGTATGCCTGGTCGCCACTTGTCCCCCACAATATACCCAATCGTTCCCTTGTCGTCGAAGACGATGGTTGTGCCACCCACGAAGCTAAGATCATTGTCGGCCTCCAGAGCTTGCACTGCTTCCGAATAGAAATGTGGCAATAGAAGATCATCGTCGGAGAGAAAGGAGAAATAGGGGGTTTCGACATGCTCCAAGCCATATTGCCAGTTTGGTGTCATCCCGATATTGTGGGGGTGTTTTATGTACACGACGCGTGGGTCCTGTTGTGCAATTGTCTCTACTATCTCTTCTGTCTCATCTCCAGAGGCGTCGTCCAGTACCAGCAAGCGGATGTTCGAGTAAGTCTGTCTGAGCACACTACGGATGGCGCGCTTGACTAGGCGAGGACGCCTATAGGTGGTCAGAATGGTAGTAACTATCGGAGATTCGAATCTGGAATCCTGCATTTGAACCAACTCTGGGCTATGAGGAACGCGGTGTCCATTACTGGCAGAGAGTAACGAATCCATCAGTTCTCACGAATTGACTCGGTTTCTTTGCCGCCCTGCAGACACGATCATCGCGCGCCAATCGGGCAGCATGTTCCACCAAAGAACGAGTGCTACATACAGACCCGCAGCAAGGAACAAGAAAGCAATCCATAGAGGGTCGTACGGCGATCCGGCAACGCGCTGATGGATAATTTTGGTACTTCCGAAAGTGATGGTAGCAACCGCGAGAAATGGAAGCGTATCACCGAGAAACCATGGCCTTGCTTCGCCCTTCAGCACGGAGCGCTGCACCAACACGGGAAAGGCGAAATATATCGCTATCCGGGCGGTACACCAAGCCAACGCAGCCCCGGCAATTCCCAATCGTGGGGCCAGAATCAGGGTGCCCACCGCGACGATGATCCCAGTTACGAAGCTCACAACAATGGGTGGTCGTGTGAAGCCACAGGCCAGAGACAACTGATTTACTGGGTTAGTCATCGTTTCGAGGGCAGCGCCGATCGCAACGAGTGCAAAGGTGACCGCAGTAGCCTCAGCCACGGAGGGTGATTGCGTCCATATCAGCAGAATCGGCAAAGAGAAGGCGGCGAGTGCACCGGACATTCCGACACAGATGAAGGAAAGCCACCGCATCTGGCGATGGTACAGACGGCTCATTTCCCGCTCATCCCCGCGCTCATACTGAGCGATAAGGGATGGTGTTGTGGCCGGGATGGAGGAAGCAGGGAAAATTCCGAGCAAGGGTGGTACACGCTGGGCGATAGAATAGTAGCCAAGGAAAGCGATTGGATACATCTTGCTCAGGATGAGCCCATCAGCACGGCCGAAGACTGCTCCTAAAAGTGAGGCAGTATTGACACCTAGCGCATATCGCCATATGCGTTTGAGGATATGCAGACGGAACTTGGGTCGGGCTAACCTGCGATCCCGCACTGAATACCATGTCAGAGCGACATGTCCGAGGATCTCAACGATGCCCAGTAGCAATTGCCACAAGAAGAAGAGCTTCACATCTGGGCGGATGAGCAGCAGGCCGAGAGTGCCGACTCCATTTAGTACTTCGACAGCGATTCCTAGGACGTTGGCCCGAACCTGATACTGAAGACCGAGAAGGATGCTGCGGTACAGCAAGATTGGCCAGCGTGCTGCCAGAAGTGCTCCAATGACCCTGACTGCAAAGACTACGGTGTCATGAGACAGATCAGGCGCTGCAATCCAATAATCAGCGATCCAATTGGCAGATAGGGCAAGCACGCCACCAAGGAGCAAGCCAATCATCCAGTATGGGATCTCGAAGGTACGAACCAAGTCCTGGATCTCGTGCTTACCATCCGTTGATTCCAAATCAAGTCGCGCCACTTCTCGATTGGCCGTAATGCTCAGACCAAGATCTAAGAACGCCATGAAGCCGGCGATCAGTGCGTAGAAGCCGAGCAACCCGAAGGCTTGGTCTCCGAGCAAGTTGATCTGAAATGGCACCAGCAGGATGCGGACGCCTTTGTTCGTCAACTGCCCCAGGAAATTGGCGGTGCTGTTCCTAAGGATCAACCTCCGATTCAGACTGGAGGTGCTGCTCAATGTCGATTCAACTTAGCGTTCAGCGACGCAACAGTCAAACGGAGACCTTCTTCGAAACTGGTGGCAGGCCTATATCCCAGCAGAGCTGACGCCCTGTCAACGTCAGCGAGTGAATGCCTAACCTCTCCCGGCCTCGGGGCCTCGTAGATCGGTGTGATGTCCGTCGACAGTATCTTGTTAAGATGAGCAACCATCTGATTGAGGCTGACTGAGCGATTGCATGCTACGTTCATCACTAGACCTGAGACATTTGCCGCCTCGGCGGCTGCAAGGTTAGCGCTAACAATGTCCGCTACGTAAGTAAAATCACGGGATTGTTCACCATCGCCGTAGATGACTGGACGTATACCTTGCATCATCGCAAGCGCGAACTTCGGTATGACGGCTGCGTATTGCGAGGTGGGATCCTGGCGTGGGCCGAAGACGTTGAAGTAGCGAAGTGCTACAACTTCCAGGTTGTATATTCGTGCGAAAACGCTACAGTACTTCTCGCCAGCGAGTTTCGCGACGGCGTAAGGTGATAGCGGATTGGGGGTCGTGTCCTCCCTTTTTGGCAGCTCCGGAGTGTCACCGTACACCGAAGATGATGATGCGTACACTACTCGCTTTACGCCTGCGCCAAGCGCCGCTTGAAGAACGTTCAGTGTTCCGACAACAACAACATCGTTGGTTGTGATTGGGTCGCGGATTGATCTTGGCACCGAAGGCAAAGCCGCCTGATGTAGAATCGCGTCGATGCCTCTAACCGCTTCACTAACAATGTGGTAGCTTCGTATATCGCCTTCGATTACTTCAACGGAGTCACGAAATGGCGTAAGGTTCTCCCGTTTGCCGGTTGAGAAGTTGTCGATAACTCGCACTGACTCTCCATGCGACAGCAATGCTTCGACAATGTGAGAGCCAATAAAGCCTGCTCCACCAGTTACGAGATATCTCATCGGCTTTGTGCATCCTCTCTTCGTAACACTGGAACCCGAGCTCCCCTAGCCGAAGCAGCTAGCTTTCTTAGTCGCCGGATTGCAGTGCCACCGTCAGGCATTCTTCTTGTCTTGTATACACGCTCCACGTTCACTTCACCCTCCCCATCACCCCACCCCCGCGCGCAGCGCGGCGCACACGCGGTCGATCTGGGCGGGGGTCAGCTCGGGGTACAGCGGCAGCGAGAGCACCTCGCGGGCCGCGCGCTCGGTCTCGGGCAGCTCGACCGCGCCGTAGCCGAGCTTGAGGTACGCGGGCTGGCGGTGCAGCGGCACGGGATAGTGCACCCCGGCGCCGATCCCCTCCCGGCGCAGGTGCTCGAGCAGCGCGTCCCGCCCCGCCGCGCGCACGACGTACAGGTGATACACGTGCCGGCTCCCCGCGCGCTCGTGCGGCAGGGTCAGCCCCAGGCCGGCCAGCCGCTCGTCGTAGGCGCGCGCATGGCTGCGCCGCGCGTCGGTCCACCCCGCCAGGTGCGGCAGCTTGGCGGAGAGCACCGCGGCCTGCAGCGCATCCAGCCGCTCGCCGAAGCCGATCTCGTCGTGCACGTACTTGCTCTGCCGGCCGTGATCGCGCAGCTTGCGCACCCGCGCCAGCAGCGCCGGGTCGCTGCCGGTCACCGCGCCCGCGTCGCCGTACGCGCCGAGGTTCTTCCCGGGATAGAAGCTGAAGCACGCCAGGTGGCCGAGCGTGCCGCACGCGCGGCCCTCGTACGTCGCACCGTGCGCCTGCGCCGCGTCTTCGATCACCCACAGCCCGTGCTCCCGCGCGAATTGCAGGATGGGCCCCATCTCCGCGGCCTGGCCGTAGAGGTGCACGGGCATGATGGCCCGCGTGCGCGGGGTCAGCAGGCCGGGCAGCTGGCGGGGGTCCAGCGTGTACGTCAGGGGATCGATGTCGGCAAAGACGGGCCGGGCCCCGGTCCACGAGATGGCCTCGGCCGTGGCGATGAAGGTGTGGGCCGCGGTGATGACCTCGTCGCCCGGGCCGACGCCGCACGCCAGGAGCGAGAGCTGCAGCGCGGCCGTGCCGGAGGCCATCCCAACCGCCTCTGGCGCGCCGACGTACGCCGCGAACGCGCGCTCGAACGCGAGCACTTCCTCGCCCAGGATGAAGCTGGCGTTCGCCAGCACGCGCTGGATGGCCTCGTCCACCTCTGCCTTGATGGTCGCATATTGCGCCTTGAGATCGACGAGCGGTACGGTCGTCATGCGAGCCTACTCCTGGCGCCCGAGCAGCGCGTCCTGCCCGTAGGCAGGGATCTCGGAGATGTCTTTGATGATCCGCGCGGGGTTGCCCACGACCACCTTGCCCTCCGGCACGTCCGCGACGACGACCGCGCCCGCGCCGATCAGCGCGTTCCGGCCGACGACGATGCCGGGCAGGAGGGTGGCGTTGGCGCCCACCCGGGCCCCCTCGCACAGCCGCGGCCCGAGGAGGTGCTGCTTCGCGGATGGGCTGGCCGGATAGGCCGCGTTGGTGAACACGACCGCGGGCCCGATCCACACGCCCGCCTCGAGCACGGAGTACTCGGGGATGAACACGTCCGAGTGAATGCGGACCCGGGATCCGATGGTCACGTGATGCTCGACGATGGCGTGGCTGCCCACGCTGACGTCGTCGCCGATCGTGTTCAGCTCCCGGATGAGCACGCCGTGCCCCGTCTGGAAGTCCGCGCCGATGACGTTGCCCGCGTAGATGACGGTGTGCGAGCGGATGCACGCGCGCGGCCCGATGGCGGTTTCGACCGCGCCCGGCTGGGTGCCGCGCGGGGGCTCGCCGATGAGGGCGTACGGCCCGACGGTCGATCCGTCGCCCACCGTCGTGCGGGGGTGGACGATCGCGGTCGGGTGGATCATCTCAGGGCCGGCCATGTCAGGCGTCCTGGGCTGCAAGCATCACCTCGCGACCGGTGCGCGCGGATTCGTAGATCGCGAGCACGAGCGCCACGGAGCGCCGCGCCTCGCGACCGTTCGTCCGGGGCTTCCGGTCGTGCACGACCGCATCGATCATGTCCTCGATCACCGCGCGGTGGCTCTGCCCGTAGACCGAGGGCGGGTCGAGCTGCTCGCGGGTCAGCAGTTCCTTCTCGTGCTCCAGCTGGTCCGCGAGCTTCCAGAACACCTTGCGGTTCAGCGCGGTGCCGCCCACCTTGACGGAGCCGTGCTCGCCGAAGATGGAGAGCGACCCCTCCAGGTTCTCGGGATAGGTGATGGTGGAGCCCTCGACCACGCCGAGCGCGCCGCCCTCGAAGCGGATGGCGGCCACGCCGGTGTCCTCGGCCTCCATGCGGTGGGCCAGGGTCGCGGTGTACGCGAATACGCTCACCGGGTTGCCCATCATCCACTGCAGCGCGTCGATGTGGTGGATCGACTGGTTCATCAGCGCGCCGCCGTCCATGGCCAGGGTGCCGTGCCAGCCGTCCTCGTAGTATTCCTGCGGGCGATACCAGCGCACGGTCGCGTTGCCGAGCAGCAGCCGGCCCAGCCGGCCCTCGTCCACCGCGCGGCGCAGGTCCTGCATCGGCGGGTTGTAGCGGTTCTGGAGCACCACGCCCAGCTTCCGGCCGGTCTGGCCGGCCGCGGCGATCATCGCGTCCGCATCGGCCAGGGTGAGCGCCATCGGCTTCTCGACCAGCACGTGCTTGCCGGCCTGCAGCGCCTCGATGGCCATGGCGGCGTGCATCCCGCTCGGGGTGCAGATGGTGACGACGTCGATATCACGGCGGTCGAGCAGCCGGCGGTAGTCGGTGTAGGGCTCGGCCCCGGTCTCGCCCGCCGCGCGCTCCGCGCGCGAGGCGATGACGTCCGCCACTGCGACGAGGCTGCCGGACGGGATCTGCGCCAGCGACTGGATGTGGCGGGGCGAGATGCGGCCGCAGCCGATCAGCCCGAATCGTACGATCTCCTGCATTATGCCTCCGTCGGGAAGGAAGCCGGCCGGCAGTTCCGAATGTGCGGGGAAGCGCAGGCATTCTGAGCGGAGGGCGGCGCGGGGGCGCCGCACGCAGTCGAAGAACGCCTGCAAGACTCCATCCGGACTCCCTGGAAGCCGGCTTCGGCTATCCCAGCCCCGCCTGCGCAAGGCGGATCAGGTACTGGCCGTAGTCGTTCGACTTCATCAGTTGGCCCTGGCGCATCAGCTGCTCCCGGTCGATGGTGCCCATGCGGTACGCGATCTCCTCGGGGCAGGAGATCATCATGCCCTGCCGGTCCTGCACGGCCTGGACGAAGCCCGCGGCCTGGAGCAGCGATTCGTGTGTGCCCGCGTCCAGCCACGCCACGCCGCGGCCCATCGGCTCGACGCGCAGCTGGCCCTGCGCCAGGTAGGTGCGGTTCACGTCGGTGATCTCGATCTCCCCGCGCGGGGAGGGCGCCAGGTTGGCCGCAATGGCGGTGACCTGCTCGTCGTAGAAGTAGAGCCCGGGCACCGCGTAGTGCGACCTGGGCGCCTTCGGCTTCTCCTCGATGCTGATCGCGCGGCCGGTCTCGTCGAACTCGACGACGCCGTAGCGCTCGGGGTCGCGCACGGGGTAGGCGAACACCAGCGCGCCCTCGGTCAGCTGCGCGGCCGCGCGCAGCTTGGCCGGCAGCCCATGTCCGTAGAAGATATTGTCGCCCAGGATGAGGCACGCGGGGCCGCCCGCGACGAACTCGCGGCCCACGATGAACGCGTCGGCCAGCCCGCGCGGGGTGGCCTGCTCCGCATACTCGAAGCGCAGGCCCCACTGGCTGCCGTCGCCCAGCAGCGCGCGGAACCCGGGCAGCGCGTCGGGCGAGCTGATGATCAGGATCTCCCGGATCCCCGCCAGCATCAGCATGGAGAGGGGGTAGTAGATCATCGGCTTGTCGTACACCGGCAGCATCTGCTTGCTGATCGAAATGGTCAGCGGGTACAGCCGCGTGCCCGCTCCGCCTGCCAGGATGATTCCCTTCATGGTCGTCTCCGTTGTCAGGATCAGCGCCTGATGATGCCGCGCTGGGCCAGGTCGGCCAGGATCATCTCCACCGCGTCCTCCGCACTGATGAGGTCGGTCTCGATGACAAGCTCTGCGTCTTCCGGCGCCTCGTAGGGCGAGGAGATGCCGGTGAACTCCTTGATCTCGCCCCGCAGCGCGCGGGCGTACAGCCCCTTCGGGTCGCGGCGCTTCACCACCTCCAGGTCGCACTTGGCATAGACCTCGAAGAAGCGGTCCGGCGGGACCAGGGAGCGCGCGAAGCGGCGGTCCGCGGCGAAGGGCGAGATGAAGGTGCACAATACCAGGTTGCCGTGCTCGAAGCCGAGCTTGGCCACTTCGGCCACGCGGCGGATGTTCTCCTTGCGGTCAGCGTCCGAGAAGCCCAGGTCGCCGTTGAGGCCGTGGCGCATGGTGTCGCCGTCCAGGTAGAAGGTCTGGCAGTCCAGGGCGTAAAGCCGCCGCTCCAGCAGCCGCGCCACGGTGGACTTGCCCGAGCCCGACAGGCCGGTGAACCAGAGGACGGCCGCCTTGTGGCCGTGGCGCTCCTCGCGCAGCTCGCGGCTGATGGCCGTGCCCTCCCACACCACGTTGCTCGACTTGGGCCGCTCGGGCTCGGGCGGGAGCACCTCGGCCAGCGACCGCGCGGCGCGGCGGATCATGCCCGCGGCCACGGTGTTGTTGGTGTAGGGGTCGATCAGGATGAAGTTGCCCGTGGCCCGGTTGGCCTGGTAGCGGTCGAAGAAGATGGGCTGGGTGGTGGTCAGGTTGGCGCGGCCGATCTCGTTCAGGGCCAGCGTCTCCGCGGGCTCGCGATGCAGCGTGTCGATGTCGACGCGGTAGGTCAGCTCCGTGACGTGTGCGCGGACCTGGCGCGTCGTGTGCTGCAGCACGTACGGCGTGCGGAGGTCGAGCGGCTCCTCGCTCATCCAGCAGAGGGTGGCCTCGAGGCTCGCGCTCACCTGGGGCAGGTTGCGCGTGCGCACCAGCATGTCCCCGCGGCTGATGTCGATCTCGTCCTCCAGGGTAAGAATGACCGAGTCGCCGGCCGCGGCCTCGGGCAGCTCGCCGTCGACCGTGACGATGCTGCGCACGCGCGTGGTGCGGCCCGAGGGGAGCGCCACCACCTCCTCGCCCGGCCGGATCGTGCCGGATGCCACCTGCCCCGCGAAGCCGCGGAAGCCGGCGTTGGGCCGCACCGCCATCTGCACCGGGAAGCGGAAGTCCACCAGGTTGCGGCTGCTGCCCACGCTGACGTGCTCCAGGTGGTTCAGCAGCGTGGCGCCGCCGTACCAGGGCATGTTGCTGCTGCGGTTGACCACGTTGTCGCCCTGCAGGGCGGAGATGGGGATGAAGATGATGTCGGGCACAGACAGCTTGCTGGCGAACGAGTTGTATTCGGCCCGGATCGCGTCGAACACGGCCTGCTGATAGCCCACCAGGTCCATCTTGTTCACCGCCACCACCACGTGGGGGATCTGCAGGAGGGAGGCGATGAAGCCGTGGCGCTTCGACTGCGTGAGCACCCCGCGCTGCGCGTCGATCAGGATGATGGCCAGCTCCGCGGTCGATGCGCCGGTGACCATGTTGCGCGTGTACTGGATGTGGCCCGGCGTGTCCGCGATGATGAACTTGCGCCGCGGGGTGGCGAAGAAACGGTAGGCCACGTCGATCGTGATGCGCTGCTCGCGCTCCGCGCGCAGGCCGTCGGTGAAGAG